>CAMCTR010000001.1 GCA_945878605.1 Candidatus Methylopumilus universalis
CTACAAAGAACTACTTTCAAACATTTTCGATAAGAAAATATTATCGGAGGACTTCTCGCTGTATATCCATCGACCAACAGCAACCGACGAGAGTTTTGCACCAGCGGGGTGTGATAGCTTTTATGTGCTGTGTCCTGTCCCTAATTTAAAAGGGAGTATTGATTGGGACGTCGAGGGAGAGGCCTTAAAAAATAAAATCATTGAGGCGCTAGACCAATCCATCCTGCCCGACTTGAAAGCGCACATCACGGACGACTTTTTTATGACGCCTAGTGATTTTAAGACAGAATATTTAAGTATGCATGGCGCAGGATTCTCTATCGCACCTTTATTTAGACAGTCCGCTTGGTTCAGATTCCATAACAAAGCTGAAGGCATTAAAAACTTATATCTGACTGGCGCGGGCACACACCCCGGGGCTGGCTTGCCCGGCGTGCTGTGCTCGGCAAAAGTGATTGACCAATTGATTCCACTGGCTGCTGATTTTAAATGAGCCATGCAACAATGAATCAAGCGGCGTACATTAAGGAGTCTAATTTGATCTTGGCTCAAAAAGGTAAAACCTTTTTTTGGGCTAAGTTTTTACTGAATAAGAAGCATGCCACGCAGGCAGTCAGGCTGTATCGGTTTTGTCGCTACGTGGATGACGTGGGCGATGAGACCACAGATACAGAAGTTGCGCGACAGATGCTCTTGCAGATCATTAACGCGTTAACAACAGGCGCTTCAGATCATCCCATCATTAGTGATGCAATAGAACTATTTAATGAGGCTAAAATAGAGATCGATATCCCCATCTCACTGATTCAAGGCGTGATATCTGATCTCACCCTAGTCAGAATTAAGGATGAGGCTGCCCTCATATTCTACTGCTATCAAGTGGCTGGTACAGTTGGCTTAATGATGAGTAAGATTTTAGATATTAAGGACAACCGTGCTTTCGCACATGCGATTGATTTGGGGATTGGGATGCAAATCACCAACATTTGTAGAGATGTTGCTGAAGATGCGAGTATGAATAGAAGATATCTTCCCGCATCACTCGTTGGTGATATTGAGCCACTCGCGCTCATCAATCCCGACCTCCAAACCGAGGATAAAGTAAAAAGTGCCCTAGCTACGATGCTAGTAACCGCTGACGAATATTATCAAAGCGGATATCATGGGTTATGCTTTTTACCGATACGTGCTCGTTTGGGGATTGCCATTGCTTCAGGCTTATACCGTCAAATTGGCACCAACCTTGTCAATAGAAACTACGCCTACTGGTCATTTAGATCTGTTGTATCAAAAAAACTAAAAGCTTGGCTAACACTTAAAATCCTAGGGTGTAATTTGATAGCAACGGATTTCTATTTTTATTCGAAATCTCATAATTCACAATTACATCATCCAATCAGAGCGCTCGCCTATTCTCATGCATAGCCATGTAGACTTGCTCATCCTAGGGGGAGGCTGCGCTGGGTTGAGTCTAGCAAGCCGACTAGCTGAATTTGGTAAAGATGCGCCTAAAGTGTTAATTATCGAACAAAGAGAAAGCTATACCAACGATAGGACCTGGTGTTTTTGGGATATCGAAAAGCCTGCTTATAAATCACTCACAAGTCATGCATGGTCTAAATTTGAAGTAGCCAATCATCCTCGCTCAAATGTATACAACTGTAGCCAATATCAATACCTCATGCTGGAGAGTCATCACTTTTACGAAAATGCATTGGGCCTTATTAGATCAAACGCTAGTATTCAATTATTGCTAGGTCAGGAAGTGTTATCAGCACCAATCAAAACGGAGCATGGCTGGTACATTAAAACTGGCAATTTAGAATTCACTGCAAAACAGGTCTTAGACACGAGACCGCCTAAACAAGTTAGTCACCATTACTCTGTCCTATGGCAATCTTTTGTTGGCTATGAAATTCAAACTGAATCAGATTATTTTTCACCCGAACAAATGGTCTTAATGGAATTTGATCATACGTTTAAAAGCGGTCTAGCATTTACCTATATTTTGCCAACGACAGAAAAGAAAGCTTTAATTGAGTACACCGTTTTTTCTGAAAATAGGATGTCTGAAGAAGATCTCATGGAGGGCCTAAAAAAATCTATTGGGCAGCATATAGCTGGCAGCCCATATAAAATCTTAAGAGTTGAGCATGGCATCCTACCTATGGGAAATAAACTAGCCACACAAAATAATGATTCATCCTATTTGTTTGCAGGCTTATTTGAAGGAGCTGCTAGGCCAAGTTCTGGTTACGCATTCCAAAGAATACAGTCTTGGGCAAACAAATGTGCGCATTCAATGCTCGCTAACAACACGCTTTACGCATTCCCCAAAGAAAAGAGGCTTCAATCTTTTATGGATGGGCTTTTCTTGAACGTTATCAAAAAAAATCCAACCATCGCCGCTTCACTTTTTGAAGACCTTTTTAGAAGGTGTAATTTAAAGACCGTCGTTAAATTTATGTCAGATCAAGCCTCGAGCAGTGATTGCATGCAAATCATCAGGGCACTCCCCCCCAAACCTTTTATTGAAGCGTTACCCCGCTTTATCATTCAAAAAATTTCTAACCGTCTTAGATTGACCTCATGAACAAGCTAATGGCACTTCAGAGCAATCTATTTATCTTGATGAGCGGCCTTGCCTTAGCCCTTGGCTACGGGGTGGAAATCAATAGCCACCTGTATATTTTATATATAACCTTGGTCTTTATTGTTCTGCTAGGGGTACCGCACGGCTCGCTTGATGTGTTGTTTGCGAGCCAAACCTATAGCCTCGGAAACATCACCCATTGGATCAAGTTCATCGCTTACTATGTCTTAGCAGCACTCGCTGTGATTTTGATATGGCTGGCCGTACCGAATTTTTTCTTTATCGCCTTCTTAATATTATCAGCCCTTCACTTTTCTGATGATTTGAATCTAATAGATTCTAAAGTTTTGAAATTCAGTTATGGCACATCGATCATTACCTTTCCAAGCTTATTTTTCAGCACTAAATTGATTCATTTATACGCGATAATTACTAACGTTGAAATCGCAACCAGCATTGTAAAGGTTTCACAATTTATTAGCGTACCCGTCGGACTTTTGATAGTCGCTCAGCTTTTGAAAAAAAAAATAAGCCTCCGGACAAAAATTGAATCACTCTGTGTTTGTGCGCTATTTTTATTACTCAACCCCATCTTATCTTTTGGGGTTTATTTTTGTGTCATGCACAGCGCACGTCACTTGATAAGAAGTCGTTTTTTCTTACAAAAATTTTCGAGACAAGCTTTTTTAAACGCCCTTATTTTTCCAACCATTGCAGTTGTGTTGGCAGGATTACTTATTTGGTGGGTTGGCTCAACCAAAACGCTCGAAGTCGAGGTTATTCGTATTATATTCATAGGGCTAGCTGCACTCACGCTGCCTCATGCCTGGGTCTTGCAAAAGTCAAATTTTTACACATGGTCGATTACATCCAATGCTAGAGCTTCTCAATAAAGCGCTCTCAGTAATTTTTGGTCTGCTAATGATCTCTCTGCAGTTGCCATCCTCCCCGCCATTAATGACAGGGTTTTACGCGGCAACTGATAAATTTAGGCTTTGCTAAAAGCCAGCGCAGTCAGCGTAATGAGCGCGGCGCCAGATAAATAAAACCCCACGTAGCTAAGGCCGTAATTTCCCGCAAGCCAAGTCGCAATAAACGGGGCGAACGAAGCACCTAAAATGCCCGCAAAGTTAAACGTGAGCGATGCGCCTGTGTAACGCACCTCGGTCGGAAATAGCTCAGAGAGCATGGTGCCCAGCGGACCATAAGTCATTCCCATTAAGCCTAGCCCTAAGCATAAAAACAGCGTGATTTTGACCACATCGCCAGAGCCAAACAATGGCGCCATCAATAAGCCAAAAGCAGCGATTGCTAAGGAGGCGCTCATCAATACTGCTTTACGGCTAAATTTATCGGCAAGCAGCGCTGAAATCGGGATGGCTAAACCAAAGAATAAAACAGCAAAAAGCTGTATCAACAAAAATTCACGGCGCGAAAAGCCCAAGCTCGTGGTTGCCCAACTTAAAGTAAATACGGTCATTAAATAAAACAACACAAAGGTCGCCAAGGCAATAAAAGTGCCCAGGAGCAAGTGACGACCATGCTCCTTAAACACCGTAATCGCCGGTACTTTTACCCGCTTATTCGATTTTATGGATTCTAAAAAAGCAGGGGTTTCAGTGATATTAAGGCGCACATACAGGCCAACAAAGACCAACAAAGTACTGGCTAAAAATGGGATGCGCCAACCAAAGTCAAAAAACTGTTCGTTGCTTAAACTATCACTGAGCAACAAGAAAATGCCACCTGACATCAAAAAGCCGATCGGCGCACCAAGCTGCGGGAACATGCCATACCAAGCACGTTTATTCGGTGGGGCATTTTCAGTCGCCAATAAAACCGCTCCGCCCCACTCACCACCCAAGCCTAAACCTTGCCCAAAACGACATATTGTCAGCAAAATCGGTGCGCCAATGCCGATGCTGGCATAAGTGGGGAGCAGACCAATCGCGACGGTAGATAAACCCATAGTCATCAGCGCAGCAACTAGTGTCGCTTTGCGCCCTACCCTGTCGCCAAAATGACCAAACAAAGCAGAGCCTAGAGGACGCGCAAAGAATGCGATGGCAAAGGTCGCAAGCGACTGCAACATGGCATTAGTCGCGTTTGATGATGGAAAAAATAAAGCAGGAAACACCAGCACCGCAGCATTGGCATAAATATAAAAATCAAAGAATTCAATCGTGGTGCCGACCAAGCTCCCAAGCAGAATCTTTCCTTGGGAGTTTGCTGGTGTAAAAGTCGTCTCTTGTTGCATATTGGCGCTGTCTCGTTTCGTGTTTGGTGAGATTGTACTTTATTAGGCGCAACCGCTTTTCAAGTCATTTTTTAACATTATGCTTAGTGATTACTCCCTTTGGATTATTGCTGGTATCGCTCCCAAACACTTACTATAAACGCTGTAAAAACGGTGATGACATAACACCTGTATCTACTATCAAAAGAGTACTTTTGATTATGTATTGTGAGGCTCACACAGCTTCGCTAAATTTATAATTACAAATTTTTATCGTTTTTTTTAAAACCATTTTTTTAACTTAAGGGTGAATAATTATGCAATACAAACAACAAGGTGTAAAAGATCAACAACCATCAATGAATGTTGAAGGCGTTAAAGCTTGGCTTGGCGACACATTTGTTTCAAACAGCAAAGACAAAACAATCTGCGCTGGCTTCTTTCATCTAGAAGCAGGTAAGCCACTTGACTACACATACGACTACGAAGAAATGAAAGTGGTTGTTGAAGGCGAGTTCATTATTAACGAAGTTAAGACAGGCAAAGTATACAACTGCAAAGTAGGAGACGTACTTTACTTCGCAGATGGCGACCATATCATTTTTGATACGCCACACCGCGCTGTTGGTTTCTTCTGTGGTCAACGTGCCGCATTAGTACATCCATTATAAATCCGTTTGTCGTGGGTTCGATCCCCGCAGAGCCACCTAAATTTATAATAAAAATAAGGGGCTGCAAGAAATTGTAGCCCTTTTTTTCGTCCAAAATTTAACTACACACCCACTACACACCGTTGCTGATGTTTAACATAGTCAACCCTTACTTAAAGTAACGCTTAGCTTCAAAACTTCTACGCGCTAAAATCACAAGACATTCCCAATTTCATTAGTCATTTAATCTTGTCGATTAAAGTAAGGGAAGTCCAGCTTAAGCTAGTGGTGCGCATTGGAAACACTACACACTTTACTTCACACCAAAATTATTGTATTTCATTGAGAAAATATGCAAAACGTAAATTGAAAAAGTATTTTAGTCACAAACCAAAAGCTGCCAATTATTGGCAGCTTTTTTTACGTCTCAAAAAATCAAACTAAGTCACATTAAAAAAAACCCACCCTTGAATCAAGGATGGGCTTTTTCATTTCTGAAGAAACTCGAGCAAGAGATGCCTAGGCCAACTGGTTCATTAGCTCTTCATGCACATCAAAAATATCGCCCACAATACCGTACTTAGCGATGGTGAAGATAGAAGCACCTGGGTCAGAATTGACCGCCACAATCGTCGGCACATGCTTCATCCCCGCCATGTGTTGAATTGAACCTGAAATACCCATGGCCACATAAAGTTTACAATTACCCACCACTTTGCCTGATTGGCCTACTTGACGTGATTTTGGTAACCAGCCAGCATCCGCGATTGGACGTGAACAACAAAGCGTTGCACCTACTTCGTCAGCAAGTTCACGGAAGTCTTCCACATTCGTCTCTTCGCCAATACCGCGACCCACTGAAACAATAAAGTCCGAAGTCGTAATATCCACATCGTTACCACCGCCTAGCTCGATGAAGTCTTTATTTTGACTACGTGAGGCAGTGCTAGTCGCATCGATATTAATTACCGCAGGACTGCCTTTATTTTCTGATGGCTTGTAAGTTGTGGCGCGGACAGTCAGCACTACACAAGCTTTACCTGGAAAATCCACTTCCACGTTCACTTTTTGGTTATAGCCACCGCGAGTTGCCACCAAATCAGCACCGTCATATTCAAATTTAAATACATCCGTTGCAAAGCCATGTCCTGCTTTGGCAGCGAGGGTTGCTGCATAACCATATGAGTCAACTGAATGTGGAATCAACACAGCCTTCGGCGCTTTGTCTTGAATTAGTCCTGCTACGACACCTTCAAAAATATCCGGATCAAAATCTGCGCTAGTCGTTTTCACTACAACCAATTCGTCCGCGCCTTCTACTGATAGCTCGGATACAAATTTGTCTGCTTGCGCGCCAATCACAGCGACAACCACTTTATCGCCAGCTTGTTTAATGGTTTGTGCGCCTGAAATCAACTCCAAACTGACTGGACGCAATACACCACTTCGGTGTTCGGCAATGACTAAAATGTTACTCATAATTACGCTCCTTTAAATTCTTTAATGATTTCAATAATACGTGCAGCTTGTTGGGCAATGGTGCCTTCAATCATCTGCGCACGGCCTTTTTCTGGCACATACATACGGCGGACACGTGACATTGCACTACCCTCACCAACGTCTGAAGCACTCATGCCAATATCGCCTAAGCTCCAAGCTTCAATCGGCTTAGCAGCTGCTTGTTTAATACCGCGAAGTGAAGCATAGCGTGGCTTATTAATCCCCAATTGAATTGTTAACACAGCCGGGCAAGCAATTTCAACTTCTTGCAAAATGCCGCCTTCAAGTTCACGGCGAATCGTTGCTTTATTAGCGCCTGGGCTGTATTTCAAATCTGCAACCACAGCCGCATGAGGCAAGCCTAAATATGCCGCCATCGCTATGCCAGTTGAAGCATGTGATTGATCTGAAGATTGCACCCCAGCAAACACCATATCTGGCGCTTCTTTTTTTACTACTTCAGCAAGCATTTTGCCAATGGCCACTGTGTCTGAACCTTCAACCGCGTCATCCCAAACACGAATTGCCCGGTCTGCGCCTTTAGCCAAACATTTACGCAAGCTTTCATCCACACGGTCTGGACCAATTGAAACCACCACCACTTCAATCTCAGTGTCTGGAGACTCTTCTTTAATACGCATGGCTTCTTCTAAAGAGAAGTCATCCCATTCATTTAGGTCGAAAAGCAAAAACTCCTCATCGACGTCTTTTTTATCAGCGCGGATTTCAAAATCCTCATCCAACGCCGCCACTTGTTTTACTGCAACTAAAATTTTCATACTTTCTCCTAATACACACTTGTCATAACTTTATTGATGATCTTTTTATGGGTTTAATGTTCTGCTTTTAAGAACGTGTCACCAAACCACTTAAATACTGCAAACCTTACATTTTCATCTGGGTCATCATGAAGCGACCATTTATCCGCCGTACTCAACTGTTTACTCCAAACTAACATCATGCGATGCAGGTAATAAGCATCTTGCAGTATTGGCAGTAAAGTTTCTCGATCTGCCGCTTTGTTTAAAATCACACCCCGCCTAACATCTGCATCACCGTGTTGATTTAATACACACAAAATTGCTTTCGGTGTATGACTATTTGATGCAACACCGCTTAGTACATCAACATCATCATCGCTAGCTAATTGCACCAGCAAATCGGCGTTTGCATTCGCTTGGTAAGCCACCGCAGCTCTTACCCAAGCGGAATCATCCACTGCAAATTTTTCGAGTAGCGAAAGTGGGCATCGCGTATTTCTTGCCACGCCACGCCTCACTTCATGCTCTTTATCTTGGGCCAAATGCAACATCGTGTTTCGGTCTATCGCATTGTTTCTTGCCAACCAAACCCTGACCCAAACATCTTGATCTATGCTCAATGATTGCATTTGATTAATGCTTAAATCTGCTCTTGCGGCTAACACTCTTCTTACCGCTGGCGCTTGATCTGTCATCATCAAATGCACATCAACAAAGGCTGAATTACTCGCAACCGCGGCACGCACCGCTGAATCTTCACTCTGCGCCAACGTTGTTAAGAGCGCCATCGGCAGATTAAATTTAGCTAATTGCCTCTGTAATACCAACTGATCTGGCTGTGACTTTAAAGTGCTCTTGCCAGATCTTATGCCTGCATCCACTTGGACCTTATTCATAAAACCAGAACTAATCAAACTTGAACCAGCAAGCACGCGCTGATGCCCTAGCACTGCCGACTTAATGTAAACATCCCCTTGTTGATAAAGCGTTTCTAACATTTCAGCGCTTGCAGCTGGGTTGCTCACAATTTCACTAGCCAACTTCATCGGCTCTCGCTGAATCAATCTATCTAACACTTCTGCATCCGAAGATAGATTGCGCGCTACAGCCTTCAGCAACATCACATCATGATCTTCAATCGCAAGCCGCATCAACAATGCTTTGGGTGTTTGAGTATGCTTTGCGATTAAACCTAACAAAGCACGATCCAGCACTTCAATCTGCTCAACAATCTTACCCGACACCGGCGTATTCTGATTTTTCATCAAGCGCGTTCGCAGCATTTGATCGAAGTTAGCGCGGTCCGCAATTGCTTGGAGCACACTTGCAGGAGTGTGTTCCCAGCGCGAAAGTCTTAAAGCATCGCGCCTTTTAGTAAGCAGGATTGTTGAAAGCGCCTCAACATTTTTTAAACTCAATTGCGCTGCGGTAAATGCCCCTGCCGCGCTATATATATCCCCATTTTCTATCGCAGCCGCTACTAAGGCATCGCGCCCATCGGGAGTACTCACACTATTCTATCTCCGCGACGACTTCTTTCTCTAGAATCTCTTCTGGGTAATCCATGCACTCATCAATCAACTCAATCAATTCACGCACAATGAATTTACCTTCATATCCCGATGTTTTGAGCGCATCTTCAAACATGGTTAAGTCTTTAGGACAGCTGACAACAAAGACTTGTAAACCTTCAATCGTGCCCGCTTCATTCATACGGTTTTGAGATGGCTTCACTGTGCCGACTGGATCTGGAATCCAAATACGGCCACCACCCGCACCACAACAGAATGAGTTGTCACGGTTACGGCCCATATCCACCAAATCACAACCTAACATTTTGATAATGTCGCGAGGCGCATCGTAGCCCTTGTTAAAGCGACCTAAATGGCATGGGTCATGGAAGGTGACGCGGTAATCCAGTTTCTTTTTAAGCTTAAGCTTGCCATCTTCCAACAGCTTTTTAACCACAGTGCTGTAATGCTGAATCTCGTAACTACCGCCAAAATCAGGGTATTCATTACGAATAGTGTTGTAAGAGTGTGGGTCAGTAGTGACAATAGAATTGAAGTCACAATCACTGAGCGACTGAATATTGGATGTCGCTAAGTACTCATACAATCCTTCTTCACCCACGCGTCGCACATCGTTACCCGCATTCATTTCACCTTCAAATAGCAGACCAAAATCGACGCCTGCCGCATTCATCAACTTAGCAAAAGCCTGGGTGACTTTTTGGTTACGCGGATCGAATGAAGCGTAGTCACCTACAAACCAAAGAATATCAACTGGGTCTAACCGCGCATCTTTAATCTCGAACGATAAGTCTTTTGCCCAAGCCGCACGCTTACGTTTTGATTCACCAAACGAGTTACCGCTCTTATGGATGGTTTGTAATGTCTTCTCTAGCAAGGGCTCCATCTCGCCTTGCTCAACCAAATGACGACGCATTTGTACAATGATAGGCACATGCTCAACCGCAACAGGACAGATTTCAACACAAGCCAAACAAGTACGGCATGACCACAGGGTCTCCATAAAAACTTGACCAACATCTTTACCGTGAATATCAAGCTCAGCTTCTTTAGGAAGCTCTTTTTTATTCAATGCATTGTTAGCAAACTCACGTAAGGAAAGAATCACATCACGAGGGGATAAAGGTGCGCCTACAGCATTGGCAGGACAGGCCTCTTGGCAACGCCCACATTTTGTACAAGCATCAAGATGTAATAAGTTTTTCCATGTCAGGTCGGTAATTGCTTTATAGCCTGCATTTTTTTGATCGTCTGGCACACGTGGTAAACGACGACCAGCTAGCGGATCTTTAAACATCAATGAGGCTGCAGCAGTAAAAATATGCTTAATTTTGGTACGAGGAATCAAGGCAATAAAGGTGAGTGAAAGCAATCCGTGGAACCACCATAAACTTGGTCTGAATGCACTAGCACCCTCTGACGTCATTCCTAGCCCTTGCATTAAATGGGCTAGCGCTGCGCCAATCGGTGACCACATGCGGTAATCCCATACGGATGGACGTCCACTCAACCACACCAAGCGTGTGGCTTCTAGCACAAAACCTGTAATGCCTATCAAAATGAATGACCATAAGAACGCCCAGTCTTCACGACGATATTGTGGGCGATCGAAATCAGGGTCGCCAGGCTGACGATCTAAACGCGCGTAGCTTAACTTCGGCAAATTCAACCATTTACGGCGATACATCATGTATATCAAGCCAAGGATCAAACCAAAACCAGCGATGTCTAGCACCAATGAGAACCACAAGTAAAAATTCCCATACCAAAACTTAATGCCAAACAAAGGCTCAAGAATGTCATATTCCAAGGTAATGGTAGACGTACCAATAAATAACAAAACAAAGCCAAAGAAAATGAGGCCATGCGCACGGCCTGCTTTTTTATCGCGACGCACTAAGGTGCGATGGCTTCCCATGGTTTTAGCCATGTCCCAAAAACGATGTAACAACTCGCCCCAAGAGCCATCATCTTTACCACGACGATATTTTCTAATTTGGGTATAAGTGCCATAAATAAAAATAGCAATGGCGGAATAACCAAATGCATAAAAAAGATGGATGGTTTGAGGCTGAAAGTCCTCAAACAGGATGCGCGTAATTTCAATAGGATTGGTCATTTCGATACACTCTTATTCGTTACTGAGGCCAAATCAATCAACAAACTCACCAACTAGCGACGCGCTTGAATCGCGTCCAATAATGCCAGTCAGCAAACTATAGGTTTCATTCCAGGCAGTTCTTACATCTTGCGTAAATGATTCTGCCAAGCGCTGTTCCAACGCCCACAACATGGCATTACGCACTACTGTTTCATAGCCGTCTTTAATGCCGCGCTCAACGCGCTGCGCTGCGAAATCTTGCAACATAGGTAACACGCTATCCATCTGCCTGAGACTGGTCACTGCCATCCCAAGATTCCGCATTAATCGTGCACCGTACTCTTGCAAATCTGTTTGATAAAACTGACGCAATTCAGGCGCCAATTCAAATAATCGTTGATAAAACATTTGAGCTACTTCGTGGTTTTTTTCATCCACCTTTTGCCACGAGGCCTGAACCAATGCAATCTGTGTTGGCGTCATGATGTTTTTATCTTTATTTATCTAGAGAGGTTGTCACCGCGATATTTTGCGGTGACGTTTCTCGTTAAAACCTAGAAATTAAACCTTGTACTCAATCTTGAAGGTGCCACCCGGCATGTGCGGCGCGCCCCAAACTGCAACTTCACGTTTGTACGGAATCGCAATTTGTGGATTTGCCTCTTCAATTTCTCGCGCCACACGGTGACCAGTAAATGTCGCATCAGCAATCAAACGTGGTGCTTCAGCATCACCAATCAAGTAAACACCTTTAATACCGTTTTCAGCCCATTCGCCTTCACGTGCTTTCAAGTCATTCCAAAGTTTGTTTTCTGAATGACGACCTGTTACCAAGACGAGTGAGTCAAACTCAAGCCAGCGGTGCGTTGTGTTTGCATCTCGTGGCGCAACCCCTGGACCGCGGTATGTACGTTTAGAACCATCACCCCAGATGTTGTAGATTTCTAAGCGACCTTTTTCGATCTTAGAGCAGAAGTGATCACCAATCTCTTCAACATGTAGCTCATGCAAACGACGCATCATGTTTGGATATTCCAAAGTGAAGTGCATGTAATTTGCTAAGTGCACGCCAGAAACAACGGTTACTTCATGACCCTCCGCTGCCAATTTCTCAGCCAAGCTAGGCGCCATAAAATAAGTATCTGCATTCAAAATCACTACGCGTTTACCAATTTTTTTCTTACCTTCAAAAATTTGTTCAGGCGTTAATTGGTCTGGCAATGAAGCATCAGCCCCAGGAATCGCATCATGCGTTAGGCAGTTATTACCGTCAGTATTCCATGAAGAACCTGTCGCAATTACCACTTTATCTGCACCGTATTGCAATACGTCTTCTGCTGTTAACGCTTTTTGACCTAAGGCAATTTGGCTTTCCTTATTTTTCTTCACTAGCTTATTAAGCTGGGTTTCACGGTAGTCACGGTGATAGCTCCACTCACCCAAACCTGGCAAGGTGGCAACTGCGTTTAAGTGACCGCCAATTTTTTCAGCTTTGTCATACACGTGAACGGTGTAGCCTTCTTCCATCAATACACGGGCAGCTTCAGAACCAGATGGGCCTGCACCGACCACCAATACTGCATCTTTAGAGCCTGTTTTACGGAATTTCTCTGGATGCCAACCACGACGATACTCTTCGCCAGCCGTTGCATTTTGTGTACAAATCATTGGAGGACCGCCGATTTCCCAACGAGAAATACATACGTTACAACCGATACAAACGCGGATGTCGTCGTAGCGACCTTCTTCAATTTTCTTAGGTAAGAACGGATCAGCGATTGACGGACGGGCACAGCCGATAATATCTGCATAGCCTTTAGTGACAATTTCAGTCATTTTTTCTGGATCGACGAAACGACCAACACCGAGAACTGGTTTATTAGAAACTTGCTTAATAAATTTAGTCCAAGGTACTTGATGGCCTTGTTCATTAAATCTTGAAGGACCTGCATCTTCGCCCCACTCTGCAATGTCGCCAATATCAACGTCCCACAAGTCGACAAGGGGATCTGCCATTTCAACGAACTTCATGCCATCTACTTCAACTTCTATTTGGCCTGGACCATAAACTGTATCAACCGCAAAACGAGCTGCAATCGCACAATCTTGACCAACTGCATGACGGACTTTTTCAAGTGTTTCAATCCAGAAACGCGCACGGTTTTCAATAGAGCCACCGTATTTGTCAGTACGTTTGTTGTAGTAAGGATTCAAGAACTGCAATGGCAGGTATGAGTGCGCGCCATAGATATACACAATATCAAAACCTGCATCGCGTGAACGTTTTGCAGCGTCTACATAATATTGTTGAACTTGCGCGATATCGCTTAAATCCATCTCTTTACAATAAGTCAACGTTTCAAACTCTGAAGCATATTGACTAGGACCGCGTGGCGTTGCACGCGATTCCATGTTTGGCGCATGTGCGCCACCGTACCAAAGCTCAACACCAGCCAAAGCGCCATATTTATGCACTTCTTCTGTCATTGCGCGTAAGTTACGAACATCGCCTTCATCCCAAATACGCGCTGACAAACGGTGTGTATCATCAGACTCAGGATTGATTGAGCAGTATTCAGTATTCATCGCCGCCCAGCCGCCTTCAGCCTTCATTGAACGGTGAGCAGCTTGGAAACCAGGCTTGTCTGAACCAGCACCAATACAATGTGGCACTTGATAGAAACGGTTACGTAAAGTTTTAGGACCAATTTGAATTGGTTCAAAGAGTATGTCGTGCTTAGGATCGCGTGCCATGATTTTTCCTCTTGTTCGTAAAAGTTGTTTTTTGTACTACTTGTTATAGTCTAAGTATTGTCTTCGCACCAAGCAGGAGCGACAATTCTCACTACGGATTACCACCTTAGTGGTATTACTGGAAAAACCCGCTTGTGTGGGTATGCCATTTATGATTAATAAAAAAGCGGCCAGTTTCCTAGCCGCTTTTTCTTACTTTTAGCTTTTAAGCGCTAACTAAAAGTTTTACAAGCTGTGCGTGAAGAATACCACCGCTACACCAACGATTAATACAATGTAAGGCAAGACACCAGCACGACTAGAAACACCCGCCTCGTCATTTCCAATTTGCATGTCCTCAAGCATTGCTTTAGGGAATACGCCCTTATCTTGGATGAAGTGTCTGAAGATAAATACAGGCACAATCAAAGTGGCCATAAACAGGCCTGTCTTCAATGTACCAGCACCCCAGATATCAGCACCCATTCCCATTAACGCTAAGTTAACAAAACTCAACAAACCACCAAGAATCAATAAAATTGTTGGTGCTTTATATGGACGCTCCCAGTTTGGACGATCTAAACGATGAATCCATCCTGCATTGAGGTTCAAGAAGTTAAAAATAATGTACCCAACATTAGAGGCTGCCAAGACAAATACATAATCAGACATCATCAGTAGCACTAGGTTGAAGCATAAATCTGTCCACATCGCCCGTGTTGGGGCACCGTGCTCATTCACGTGTGATAAGTACTTAGGCAACCAACCGTCAACAGATGCTTGGTAAAGCGTACGTGATGAACCCGCCATTGAAGTCATGATAGACAACAACAATGCCAAAATGAGCATTACCACCAAAACTGCAGCAACGATAGAACCGCCACCCAACATGTCAGATAGTACTGCAGCAACACCCATACCACTGTAAATATCCGGCGCTAACATGCCGTCATATACCGCCGCGGTGGTAACTGCACCAGCTGCATCAACTACTGCTGGCGAAACCATGTGACCTAGACCCAAATGACCTTGGAATGCGATAGGCACTAAAGTGAACACTGCAATACAGAGTAAACCTGAGTAGAAAATTGCTTTGAAAGTATCAGTTTTAGGATTTTTGAACTCACGGGTGTAACAAACTGCAGTTTCAAAACCATAAGTTGACCATGCAGCAATGAATAGACCACCTGCCATCAATTTCCAGCCTTCAATATCCCAGATACCATCAATCACACTGCCATCAGCACCATGTGCTAAAGGCGCAAGTGGGAAAAAATTACCTTGTGGAATATCGCCGGTGATGATTGGTACAAGCCCAATCAGAATTAGCGGCACTAGCCCTGCAAGCCCTAAGATTAAAGTTGCTTTTGCTGAACGTAAGATACCACCGTGTTGAATTGCGAATACACTTAATAACACCGCAGCACCCAATACAAACGTAGCATTGATACGAAGGAGCAATCCTTCTTTTACACCGCTTAAATCTAGCAACGTAATTTGCCAAGTATTAATAACGGCATCAGGCGCAAACAAAGCACTTAAAATGTACCCTGCCGCCAAGCCCGATCCAATGGCCAGCACAGGCGACCAAGCAAACCAATTACACCAGACCGAAACAGGCGCAACAAATTTACTGTAGCGTACCCAAGCAACCGCACCATATACAGATGCTCCGCCAGATTTGTGCGGAAACAAGCCCGCAATTTCAGCGTAAGTAAACGCTTGAATAAAACCAAAACCGATCGACAACATCCACACTAGCCATGAGGGCTTACCTACGGTTGCCGCAATCGCACCAATTGAAAACAAAACAAGCGCAGGAACACCACTTGCCACCCAAAACGCACCTTGCCAGCCAATCTTACGCTGCAGGGTTGCGCTATCTCCCGAAGAATTACTCAATTTATATCCCCTTTTTTTGACGTCATAACTTACATCAATTCAGACCTTAGTTGGTTTAACAAAACTACATCACCTAGGCCGGCCACTCTTAATTATAAAAATTTTGATACGAAAAATAAAAACCTTTTCCGCATTAGGACCTATTTTGATGACAAGCACGAGGTCTCTACAATTCTCAATAGGGATTACTCCCTAAGGGGTAGCGCTTAGCATTCAATCAACCCCTTCTTGGGCGATACTTCTTAAGTGTTACCTCTTCAAGGTTATAAATAGCAAAGCTTGATAGTGATATGATACTAAAGTAGTTTTTAAAAAAGTGAAATAAATGATGATGACGCTTGCGACAGCCAGTTTATATGAAGAAATTGGCGGTGATAAAGGAGTTTGGCATCTGGTTGATACTTTTTATAATATCGTCGAAACAGACAATAAAGCTAAAAAATTACTCATTCATCATTTAAGAGGAAGTGGTATAGCCAACGCTAAAAAAGAACAACACTTATTTATGTCTGGATTTTTAGGCGGGCCTAAGTTTTATCTAGAGAAGCATGGACACGCCGACCTTAAAACGATGCATGCGCATGTCGCTGTGGATGAAGAGTCAAAAGATATTTGGCTAAGTTGCATGAAAAAAGCCATGAATGAAGTTGCGATAACAGAAGCTAATCAAGAAAAACTGATGCGCATTTTTACACCCGTGGCTGAGCGACTCGTTAATCACGTAAGTGCTTAAGCCTAATCAACCAACAAAGATTAAAGAGTATCGCCATGTCCAACCAAACACCTACAGCGTTATCACTTGCCCTCAACCGTCATTATGATCGCAGTCAACGATGGGGCTTTGCTTGGGCACTTTGGACCGCCATTTTATGGGGTGCTTGGTACGTACCAGGCACTGCCTTGTGGTCTGAACACCCCTATGTAGATATTCCTGCAGATGCCCAATCATTGCGTCTTGCAGCAACAGCCGTCATGACTTGGGTGCATGCTATTACCGTATTTTTATTCTTACTCCTCTGGAATGCAGTTTTAGGCAAAGTGAAAGATTACGGACGCACCATCGTACGTTTCCGTAAAATCTCCAAATGGTATGCGCTTGCCTCTTTATGTGGCGGACCTATGGCAATTTTTGGTTCTTATATGGCAATGGGGTTTATTGGTCCAGTATTTGCGGCGGTCACATCGCTTTTCTATCCTGTCATTGGCGCAGTGATTGCAAGGCTTTGGTATAAAGAGAAAATATCAACGCGCGCCGCAATCGGTATGGCCATCATTATTTTTGGTGGGGTCGTCATTTACGGCCCAAGTATGTTTGGCGAAATGGACCCTAACAATCACCACGCTTGGCTTGGCTATTTAGGCGGCATCATGTCTGCCATTGGCTGGGGTGCAGAAGGTGCAGTGGCAGGGAGAGCCATGGATGTTTCAGATCCTGACGTGGGAATTCACTGCCGTTTCACTTTTGAAATTGCTTTTTGGGGCGTCTTTATTTTGCCTTTCTTAGCCATATTTACTGACTTGCCTATTAAAGATTTAATCGTCGGCACTGTAACGCACGGAAATGCCATGCTATGGATTACCTTAGCAGCCGCCTGCCATGCTTATTGCTACACCGCTTTTTATAAGAGTTTTAGTTTGATAGGCGTTGGCCGAGGTGAGGCGATTGGCAATTTATATGCCGTGTTCGCGCTTATCTTTATTGCGGCATTCACATTACAACTTCCTGAGTGGTATTTCTTTGTTGGCTTAGTACTGACCGTACTAGGAAGCTTTGTGATGTTCAGTGAGTCGGCAGAGTCGGTTTCTGAACTACGAGACCACTCTTAAAAGAAAAGGATATATCAAATGAAACTACATCAAAAAGGGTTCTTACTCGTCGCCTTAAGCAAGGCAGACAGCCTATGGGATGAGTCATTGATCGCGCAAACTTTTGAAGAGTACGGAAGTGCTGGTGAGTATGCTGAAAACACTATTCGCATTGCATTAGACGAATTAGCTGCTGGCGGACTCATTACTCGGCTAGAAGAAAAACTGGATGTTAAAAATGGCAGGCAAAAACTGATTTTCAAATATCAGTTATCTAATTTTGGCAGATCAAGAATGCAAGACACAGGTTTGCTTTAAACTAATTATAAAGGATTTTTATGAGTACATTTTGGGGATATGCTGGCGCTGACGTGCTAGCCATTGTAATTATTGGTGGTGCAAGTTTTATTTGTTTAATCTGCGCTAGAAAATTCGTTAGCCATTACCAGGATTAATCAATTCTGGGATTAATAATGCTAGGACTAATTAATGTTAGGCCTAATAAACTCAAGCACTTCTAAGCCAAAACCAGCCATGCTACTAATTCTGCGTGGTTCTGCCATCAAACTCATTTTCGTCACACCCAAATCACCTAGTATTTGTGCGCCAATGCCGTAATCTTTGAGCGTATGTTTGTTGCTCATCGTTTGCTCTGCAGACTGTATCGTGCGTAACAAGTCTTCACTGCTTTCTTGGCGTCTAAGCATCACCATCACACCTGCACCCGCATCAGCAATCGCCTTCATTGCGTGCGGAACACTCCAACTATGATGCTGACTATTTGCGTCTAGCAAATCGAATACTGACAAAGGCTCATGCACCCGCACCATCACGCTCTCATGCTGCGCAACATCGCCTTTGACCAATACCAAATGCGTTTCGTTGGCTGTTGCATCATGAAAAGCCACCAAGTTAAAAGCACCATAAGGCGTTTGAACCATGCGCTCAGCAACTCGAGTCACCAAGCGTTCAGTTTGGCTACGATAATTAATTAAATCGGCAATGGTGCCTATTTTTAAATCATGTGCTGCGGCAAATGTTACAAGTTCTGGCAGTCTCGCCATTTCGCCATCATCTTTTAAAATCTCACAAATCACCGCAGCAGGGGTTAGACCCGCTAACTCAGCTATATCACAACCTGCTTCCGTATGGCCTGCACGCGCTAAGACGCCGCCCTTTTGAGCCATTAAAGGAAACACATGACCAGGGCTGACAATATCCTCTGACTTCGCTTCTAGTTGCACTGCCGTCAAAATAGTATGTGCTCTATCCGCCGTTGAAATGCCAGTCGTGACGCCAGCTGCAGCTTCAATTGACGCTGTAAAATTTGTGCCCATTTTGGCGCCATTGCGTTGCACCATAGGCGATAAATTAAGTTGTTTACATCGATCTTCAGTCAGGGTTAAGCAAATTAACCCTCGGCCATATGTCGCCATAAAGTTGATATGGTCTGCTGTGACAAATTCCGCAGCAACAATTAAATCGCCTTCGTTTTCACGATCTTCTTCATCGACCAAAACCACCATTTTACCAAGGCGAATATCTTCGATGATGGCTGCAATTGGACTAATTACCACAGCTTGATGGATATTTTCGACGCTATATTTATCAGCGCTTAGTTGATCCATCATCAGAAGCGTGGCATCTAAAAATAGAGGATTCATGTCATTCATACAATCACTACTTACCTGCTATCACTGCAAAGGCTGAGTGATTATGGATAGATTCAAAATTCTCACATTCAACGGTATAAGCGCCAACACGAGACTCTGCATTGAGCTTTGCCGCCACATCGCGCACCATGTCTTCAACGAATTTAGGATTATCATAAGCGTGCTCGGTGACATATTTTTCATCTGGACGTTTGAGTAAGCCATATAACTGGGCTGAAGCTTGGGACTCAACCAAATTAATGATGTCTTCAATATGGATATCACCCAACACCTTGGCGCTGACGGTGACATGAGAGCGCTGATTATGGGCGCCATAATTAGAGATCTTTTTAGAGCATGGGCACAAGCTAGTCACAGGCACTAATACTTTAAGCGTGATACTTTTTATATGGTCAATGCTAATCTCACCTAGCAGACTCACTTCGTAATCCATCAAGCTCTTAACGCCAGACACTGGCGCTGTTTTATTCACAAAGTATGGAAACTGCATTTCGATACGGCCAGTATTTGTCTCTAGCTTCTGTGCCATATGACTGAGCATTTCAGAAAAAGCCGCAAGGCTAAAAGCTTGTTCATTTTCATTCAAAATCTCAACAAAGCGCGACATATGGGTGCCTTTAACATCATGCGGCAATGCCACAAGCATATTAAAGTTCGCGATGCTATGTTGAACATCACCTGCTTTATCTTGGATTTTAATCGGGTGTCGAATACCCTTGATGCCAACTCTATCAATCGCAATTGCACGAACGTCAGGTAAATTCTGAACATCTTCCATTGTGCTTGGATGGAGGTGTTGTGGAGAAAAATCAACAGGTAAATTCATGACAATTGCTTGATCTGTTCTTTAAAAAATGGGCATACCTACAAAAAACTCCCTCTAAAAAAAGAGAAGGCGGCTGATTTCATGTATTCGCCATGATTGAGCTGTTTAGCCAACCACCTTCAAAATACTGATTAAACAATCAGTGAGGAGATGAGTATGTTTAAAGCGACCATAATCGTCACTAAAAATCATGCTCATGTGTACATTGAGCTTTTATAAGAGCGCTAGCAATTCCCTTTAAGTCTTACTTCTTTGGGGGTATTTATCGACCTTGCTTAAATAGGTTGAGCCGAAATTTTGCCCAGTAATAAGCATCCATTACTGAGATGGCGTACACAAAAAAACCACCTGCATAACGACCGATTATCGACACACTTGGATCGGCAACTTGCGCGGTGAAATAGCCTAATACCAGCATAAACGTAAGCATTAACAAGCCTCGTTTAACTGCATTATTGAGCACTTGACCCATGCCAGGAAGGACAATGGCAATCGCAAGAACGGCATAAGGGTTCATTGGTGGCTTAAGGGATTTTGAGGTGGATTGTTCACTCATACGGCATCCTTTTCTAATAATTTTCGGATTTCGATCGCTTGTTTCAATACTTTCTCTACGACTTCGACTGCAATTGCTTCACCACTAAATACCGAGTTACGCATAATCAAATACTCCCCACGCTCGGCCTGCTTTGCCATATAAGTAATGCGTAATACTGAAGGTGTAATTAATAACTCTTTGGTACGCTCGTCGGCAAAGAGCTTAGGTACAAAACTATCTATTTTTGCAACATCAATTAGACTATCTTGGTATTTAATCACGGCATGCTGAGGCCAATGGCTCGGCACTTGCAAGTTGCCATTCCACTGCCATGCCGGACTATAAAATTCGTTATTGTTAGGTCTAACAATTAAGTCAAAACTACCCTCAATAGTAGCCTTGCCTTGAATGGTAATCAATAACCAGAGCGGTGGAATCTTCCGAACGGCAACGGTATCTGCAATTAACGAAAGTTTCACTTCATAGCCTGAAAAACTACCTGAAACCTGAGGAAATTCATTACCTTCTTGTTTAAGCTTTGCACCATCTAATAAAGCCAAAACCTCATCAAATAAATGAGATTTTGCATGCTGGATACTACGTTGATCATTTAAATACTTTCGAATGAGCCATAAACCCATCATTAAGATTGCAGCGCTGACTAAAAATTTGAACATATTTTCCTAAAAAACAGGCGGGTATAAAACCCGCCTGTTAATAACATCACTAACTTAACACCCTTTTGCTTAATAACCTTTTGGGCGAGGCCATGGCATGGTGAACTGATCGGCACGTTTGACGAACTTGTATCGACGAACGCTAAACCAGATTGAAGCCAAAATATAGAACGCTAAAATTGATAGCAAACTATTGCCATAACCTAAGAATGTTGCAAAATAGGTCGCACTACATAGAATCAATAAAGTGATCGCAGGTATCGGATGGAAAGGATGAATATAACCCCGATGGATACTGCCTAATGGCCACATTTTTCTAAACTTAACGACATTGATAGACATGAATGTATAACCTAACAAACCAGAAAGAATTGAGAATGTAATCACTTGATCTAGCAAACCAGTGAATGCAAATGACACTGCAATTGGCACCAAGAAAATAATCGAACGATAAGGTGTGCGATATTTTGGATGGATAGCACCAAAGAACACTGGCATGTAACGATCACGGCCTAATGAGAACCAGGCGCGTGAAGCATCATTTATACAACCGTTAGCTGAAGCAATTGCAGCAAAAGCTGTTGCTACAAACAACAAGAGTTGTAATTTGGTGCTCCCCACTAAAGTCCCAGCATCATAAAGTGGCGTTACCGCTTGACCAAGATATTGCCAAGGCATCAAACCAGCACAGATGTACCAAGTCAGTGATGCTGCCACCAACAAAGTCATCATACCGCCCATGGTCCCCAAAGGAATTGCACGACCTGCAGAACGAACTTCTTCAGCTGCTTGGCAAGTCCCTTCAATCCCTAGGTAATACCACATCCCAAATTGCAATGAAGCTACCACACCAATCCAGCCATAAGGCAAATCAGTCAGCAACTCTTTATGCTTCAACACTGCCCCTGGGTTTGCAGGCTCAACCGCTAAGAACAAGACAAGAATCGCGATAAAGGCCACAAAAGTAATGACAAAATTAAGCGTTAGCGTTGTAAACACGCCGCGATAATTTAACCAAGCTAAAAAGGCGATTGTCAGAACAACAAAAGGCTTGGTATCTAAGTTTGCATGCCCAAACGTTTCAGCCGCCGATTTCATCAAATCCCCCACAATAAGCGCATCCGCGGCTTCTAGCATGGTGTAAGCCATGACCAGATACAAGCCAACGTTAAACGCCATGAGTGGCCCAATAATATGCTTGGCTTGTGTATATTGCCCACCTGCCGCGGCCACCGTTGAAGTCACTTCGGAATCAATCATCGCCACACAAGTGTAGAGCAAACCAATTACCCAGCAAGCAATCAAGGAGCCATAAGCGCCCCCTTTTGCCACAGAGAAATTCCAGCCCATAAACTCACCCACCAACACAATCCCTACCCCCAAAGCCCAAATATGGAATGGGTTTAATACTTTCAGCATTGAAATCCGCTGACTTTTATCTCCTGTTGTCGTGCTCATAAAAAGCCTCCCTCAAATAGTATTTTGATCAGTTTTTATAATGGGTTTTATTCATCGCCTTCGCGTGAACTCATCAAAAACTCTTCATCGTATTGTTGTGAAACACTAATCGCATCTTTCACAATCCAGATTAATAAGGCTGCAGAAATTACCCAAGCAGCACTGCTTAACATATCCCATAAATCCATGATTTTTATCTCCTTAAAATGGATTATTTGCCGAATTTTTCGGCAATCACTTCACGATATTCTTTATCTGAAACTTTCAGCATAAAGACGAAATATCCAATCAATACCACGGCTGTAATCGCTAGCCATGTTGGATCTATCGTATAGTCAAACCTAGTGTTAATAAGGGCGGCCGCTTTTTCAGCGTCATAGCCAAGTTTTTCCCATTGTTCCTGAACAACTGGGGACAATTGAAGGGATTCCCAAGTTGGTTTTACTACTTCAGCCGCAGCGCCAGCAGCAGCCGAAGCAGCTTCTTTCGTTTTAAACAACAGTGGCAACATTAAACTTAAATACACAAGTGCAAGAACGAACAAACTATCAAAAATTTGTCCGAACCAACTTTGCTTTGGTGGTTCATATTGTTTAGTCATGATTTTTTTCTCCCTATTTTCTATTGATTATTTTTTAGATTTTGCCGCACGATTAGCATCCACATGCTTAATGTCTAAGCCGTAGATGAACTGCTTATCATCGACAAAATGCATGGTCATGGCGCTCACTGAGGCAGTGTTGAAAATGAGCAAAGCGAAACTACTGATATACATCACGAGACGGATGTTAGGATCCTCAACGATCTGCAAGATGAAATACAACACGAAAAGCACGGATGCCCAAAGCAAAGCCACATCTACCCATGCCAGGATGCAATCTTGCGCAAACATTCTCTGTATGCGCGACTGTAAATCTTGTTTCATAAATATCTCCTTGATTTAATAATTCTTTTAATATTTCTTATCAACGTCAGATTTAGCTACTTAACTTCTGTTACTGGCAATACAAACAATAGACTACTCTTTTACAATTTTTGTCGGAAGTCTCCTTAAAAAAATAAATCCGCATTTTAATAAATGCGGGGCAAAAAAAAGCTGCGGCTCGCTTTTAAGCGCACCGCAGCTTTTTTAAAAAATAAAAGGGAGTAAAGCAATTTAAAACGAACAATTTCCGCACATTTAGCAAACGTAAGAGGAGGATCCCACTTGCTAAGAACATTAATTTATTCATGCTTTACTCCCTTCAGCCTCAGCACAAGGCTGAAGCAAAACTTGTAACAACATTAAAGCTTTAAATCATTAAAATTTATCCATTCCTGGAATCCAGTTAGTACCAGCAAGAGGCACTTTAGCCATCGCTGAAGCTTCAATCGTCAATGCAACCAAATCTTCAGGCTCTAAGTTATGCAAATGCGATTTACCGCAAGCACGTGCAATGACTTGCGCTTCCATGGTCATCACTGTTAGATAGTTAGCAAGACGTTGACCGCCTTTTATAGGGTCAAACCGCTTCATCAACTCAGGATCTTGTGTAGTGATACCAGCTGGGTCACGACCTTCATGCCAATCGTCGTAAGCCCCTGCTGTTGTGCCTAGCTTGTTGTATTCAGCTTCAAGCGCTGGGTCGTTATCACCCATTGCAATCAATGCCGCGGTACCAATTGCAACCGCATCAGCACCAAGCGCCATCGCTTTAGCCACGTCAGCACCATTACGAATACCACCAGAAACAATCAACTGCACTTTGCGGTGCATACCCAAGTCTTGAAGTGCTTGCACTGCAGGACGAATAGCCGCCAAGATAGGAATACCAACGTGCTCAATAAACACTTCCTGAGTCGCTGCTGTACCGCCTTGCATACCATCTAGCACCACTACATCAGCACCAGCTTTCACAGCCAAAGCCACATCGAAGTAAGGACGGGTTGCCCCGATTTTTACGTAAATTGGTTTTTCCCAATCTGTAATTTCACGGATTTCAGCAATTTTAATTTCCAAGTCATCTGGACCTGTCCAATCTGGATGGCGACATGATGAGCGTTGGTCAATACCTTCTGGCAAACAACGCATTTTTGCGACACGTGCACTAATTTTTTGACCCAGCAACATACCGCCGCCGCCAGGCTTCGCGCCTTGACCAATCACCACTTCGATGGCATCCGCTTTACGCAAATCATCTGGGTTCATGCCGTAGCGTGAAGGAAGATATTGGTAAACCAAAATTTTAGATTGTCCGCGTTCTTCAGGTGTCATGCCGCCGTCACCTGTGGTTGTTGAAGTACCCACTGCGCCAGCACCACGACCCAAAGCCTCTTTAGCCGGCGCTGAAAGTGCACCAAAACTCATCCCAGCAATCGTTACCGGCGTTTTAAGATGAATCGGTTTCTTAGCAAAACGTGTACCAAGCACCACATCAGTCCCACATTTTTCACGATAGCCTTCTAGTGGATAACGGCTAACTGATGCACCCAAGAATAATAGGTCATCGAAATGTGGCACTTTACGTTTTGCGCCACCACCACGGATATCATAAATACCTGTAGCAGCTGCACGACGAATTTGTGAGTTAGTTAATTTATCAAACGTCCACGATTGATGCGGTTCAGTTTGAGGGATTTTGTTAGGAGTATCAGCCATGTTAGTAAGCTCCTGATTTAGCTACGTTAAAGTGGTATAAAGTGCGTGCTGAACCATAAAGCGTAAAGCTTTCAGGACTCACGTCGCTGTGACCTGAACGTGAAAGCAAATCAACAAGGATTTTGCGCTCTTCTGGGCCCATGGTTTTAACTTCGCAGTCAGCGCCTAGGCTTTTCACTTTACCGCGCACAAAAAGACGTGCTTCGTAAATAGAGTCGCCTAGACCTTCGCCTGCATCGCCAAGCACCACTAAATTGCCGGCTTGCGCCATAAATGCTGAGAAGCTACCAACAGAACCACCCACCACAATGTCAGCACCTTTAAGAGAAATTGCACAGCGTAAACCTGCATCGCCATCAATCACCAATAAACCACCCTGTGCTGTCGCACCAGCTGCATTTGATGCAAAGCCCTTAACGTGCACACGGCCAGACATCATATTTTCTGCAACACCTGCACCAACACTGCCTTCAATCGTTACGTCAGCAATTTGATTCATCCCTGCAGCGTAATAGCCTGCATGCCCATGAACCAATACCTTGGCTTCTGATTTAAGTCCAACCGCAATATTGTGCGCGCCGTTAGGATTTTGAATTTCAATGTGCTTGCCGTTTAAAAGGCTGGCATCACTATGTAAGAATTGATTGACCTCACGCAATGGTGTCTTGGCCAAATCGTATTTTATACTTTCCATACGTACATCTCCTTTGGTGAAGGTTCGAACACTTTTGCGTTCTTAATATCAGGCAAGTGGGCTAATGAACGGAATTCAGAAGCAATTGCCACGTAGTCATCATGCTCAGCAACAACCGCGGGTTTACATGCGAATGGATCGCGCACTAAAGCTAATTGGTCCTTAGTCCCCATTAGCAATGTATAAAAACCATCTAACTCTTCAAAACCATGCTCTAAAGCTGTTTTTAAGTCATCACCCTCACGCATACGCCATTCCAAGAAACGGCAAGCAGCTTCAGTGTCGTTATCTGTTTCAAACATAATACCTTCGTGTTGCAATTTGCGACGTAGGCTAGGGGCATTTGAAAGTGAGCCGTTATGCACCAAGCACCAGTCTTGACCAGCGGTAAATGGGTGAGCATGGGCTGGTGTAATCGCTGATTCGGTTGCCATACGTGTATGACCGACCAAGTGACTACCGGTCAATTGGCTAAAGTCGTAACGAGCTGCTACTTCAGCAGGCGTTCCCACATCTTTGTAAATGTCCATTAATTGACCAATCGCCAATAAATGCACTTGTGGATAATGCTCATGTAACCAGATCTTGACTGTTTCTGGGTCAAGATGTGTTGTTAACACCGCATGATTTACTTTTTGATTGAAACTCACTACTTTGCTACCCAAATGGGTTAAAAAGTCGTGGGCAAGTTTTTGCCAATTAAAATCTGCTTCGCTAGCGTAGAGACTGAACTTACGCTCATCATCACTTACTGGCGCACCGAAGATTGCCAAGCCTGCTGAGTCAGGGCCACGTTCTGTCATACCGATGAGCATCGGCAACATTAGCTCACCAATATTGGCGCGCATATTTGGGTTTTTAACCAATAACCCTACAATTCCACACATATTAAGTCTCCTTAAACAATCTATAAAAAGCTGAAATCTTTTTTAGAAAAACTCTACGTAACGTTTGATTTCCCAATCAGATACGTGGCGCATGTATTCCACCCACTCCATGTCTTTCAACAGGATGAATTCTTCCGAAAGGCTATTTCCAAGCGCATCACGAATCACGGTATCTTCCTCAAATGCACGAATTGCTTCGTTCAAATTTTGTGGAAGAATGCCAATACCGTGTTGTTTCAACTGCGCTGGTGAATACTCGTACAAGTTATCCTTAGTACCAGGACCAGCATCCAATTCACGCTTCACACCATCCAAGCCTGCTGCAATTACTGCCGCAGTAACAAGATATGGGTTACAAGCACCATCTGGTAAACGCAACTCCAAACGACCGTATGGAATACGTACCATGGTTGAACGGTTGTTATTACCGTATGAAATGTAAGCTGGTGCCCATGTTGCGCCTGTCAATGAACGGCCAACCACTAAGCGTTTGTATGAGTTCACTGTTGGGGCGGCTAAAGCTGTCAACGCTGGTGCGTGCGCTAAAATACCTGCCATAAAGTGATAAGCTAATTTTGATAAGCCATGACCTGTTTTGTCGCTGTCATCATGGAACAAACTCTTTTTACCATCACCAATCGACATGTGCATGTGCATGCCATTCCCTGGACGGTTGCTAAAAGGCTTAGGCATAAATGAGCAAATCATGCCCATTTGATTCGCGATTTCACTTGCCGCCATTTTGAACATGATGTAATCATCAGCGCTCTTCATACAGTCTGCGTAGGTGTAGTTAATCTCGAATTGACCATTCGCATCTTCATGGTCAATTTGGTAAACATCTAAACCAGCTTCAATGAGTGATTCAGTTAGCTTTTCTAAAAAGGCTGATTGGCGTGTGATGCCTTTGTAATCATAACAAGGCTTTTGCAATGTATCACTGTCATCAAATGGATGAATCTGACCTTTGTCGTCCATTTTGAGTAATGAGAACTCTGGCTCTAAGCCTGTGTAAAGAATCCAACCGTTTTTAGCTAAACGATCCGTCTGCGCTTTTAGCACCACGCGTGCGTCATGTCCGTATGGCTTACCTTCAACGTGACCATCACAAATAATGCGTGCGTAGCCTGGTTGCCATGGAATTAATGACAAGGTAGACAAATCACCTACTGCCATATAATCAGGACCGTTAGGTGCAATACCCATGCCCCAAATCGCGCCACCCGCAAAACCTGCACCATTTTTTAGAATATCTTCCAAATGTGAGGCTGGCACTGACTTCACTTTTGCAACGCCATGAATATCAACAAATTGCGCCAATATATATTTGACGTTGTTATCTTTTAAAAACTTCTGTGCTTCCGCTAACGATTTCATTCATTTTCTCCCTGAAAATTACCGCTTTTTATGACATATTTCCTGCTTATGTTTTCCCACCAACCTCTGTAACGTTTTATTGAAAGCGTGCAGTCAACCCCACTGCACCACCACCAAGTTCTTGTGCAACTTCTAACAGCATTTCCCACATATATGGACCATAAGAAACGTCACACCAAACGCGATAAACTTGTTCGCCAGCTAAACTTTCTCGTAAAAACGTGGCTGAAATGCCAGCCACTTGCGTCATCACAACCGCCTCGCTTGCTAACGCTTTGTCTCGCAAATCCATCACACATAATTCAGACAACAGATTTAATGCTTGGCTGCCACTCAAAATAAACGCAGCATCAGCACGTGCAACTTGATAAGCACCAGCAGTGTTTGCTTGATTGAAACTAGTCAGTCCTGCACAAGCATTCCCTTTAAATTGATCTTCAACTAAAAACTCACTGCCGCCTAGGCGAAGCACTAAGGTACCTGGCGCACCTTCCACCCATGAGTTAATTTCATCTGGTGTTTTGAGACCTTGCTGTGCAAGCCACTCAGCCGCCTTAGGTCCTTTAATACCAAACTTGGCAAAGCAACCCACATCGGTCACACCCAACACTTGCTTGTGTGCTTTTTCTTTTGCTGCGCCTTCAAAACTCAAGGCAACTTCCATTCCGTTATGCACACCCATCGTCTGCTTTTGCTCGTGTTGCGCATAAGCAACGGGTGTCGTTTTAATTAATGCTGTCATGTTAATTTCCTTTATTCCGCATTAAAGAATGGTGTTTTGACAACTGTCGCTTTTGCAATGCCACCATTGTCAGTACGAATGTCAAAAACGTTACCTAACTCTGACTGATGCGGTGCAACGTAAGCCAATCCGACAATACGTTTTGCCGCAGGGCTATAACTGATACTAGTTACACGACCTTTAATGCCGCCAGCCTCAATCACCAAATTACAGTCTTGTGGCATTTCGCCTTTGTAATCTGCTGCTAATGAGAATGGCACCAATACTTTAGTGAGCGGTTTCTTAGCAATGATTTCTAGACTACGTTTACCGATAAAAAATGGTTTTTCCATGTGCAATGCTTTTTCTGCACGCACTTCAAATGGATTAGTTAAACCGTCCGTATCATATCCAGGCATATGGTGACCAAGTTCTAAACGAAGCAAGCGTTGTGTATCGGTTCCAAATGGACGAATACCTTCTGCCTTGCCTGCTTCAAGCAATGCGTTCCAGATGCTGAGTGCATGGCCTGTTGGCATGTAGATTTCATAAGCTTGTTTAGCCACAAACGCAGCACGCACAATACGCACGTGTACGCCGTTAATTTCTGTGGTTTGCGCACTACCCATTGGAAATGCTGAGTCTGACACATCAATACTCACAAGCTTTCCAAGCACCTTAGATGCGTTTGGACCAGCAACGTTAATCAAACCATAAGCACCAGTCACATTGACTAGGCCAACATTAAGTTGCCAGATCTGTAACCAGCGTTGCATTTCACGATAAACGGCTGCTGCGTTTGAAGTGCTAATCGTTAAGAAGAACAGTTCATCCGCTAGTCGTGTGGCAATGCCATCATCTGCTACTACACCAAGCTCATCTAACAGCAAAACATAGCGTGAGTGACCCACTTTTTGATCAGCGTAAAGTCCTGTATAAAAACGCTCTAAGAATGCGGCAGCATCTGGGCCACAAACTTCGATTTTGCCTAAGGTGCCACCGTCGATTATGCCAACAGATTGACGCACCGCTTGGGCTTCTTGTTGGATGATCTCTACTTTACTCAAGCCTGCTTTTTGATAGTAGGCAGGACGCGACCAGGCACCAACATCCACAAAGAACGCACCCGCCGCCTTATGCCATCCATGAATAGAAGTGAGACGGTGCGAATGGAAGCTACGACCACCCAAATGACCCATTGGCGTTGGATGGAAGAATGGTCGCGCAGTCGTTGTTCCGATTTTCTCAACAGGTAAATTGCGGATTTTTGCCAAGATACGAATCGCATTCATATTTGAATGCTTACCTTGACTTGGCCCCATGCCAACTGTTGTGAAGCGCTTCATCAACTCAATATTGTCGAAGCCTTCTTTTGCAGCATTGATAAAGTCTTTAATTTGAATGTCTTCATCAAAATCGACAAAGTTTTTGCCTTTTGGATGATGCACAAAAGGATAGGGATGGCTGGGTGATTGACCTTGATGTGAAGCCACGCTCACGGCAGTGGCTTTTCCGCCCAAGAACCCCACAGCTTCTGATGCAGCACGTGCGCCATCCGTTAAACGCGCTTCTAAACTATAAACGCCATTGACACGCCCTGCCGCAAAAATACCTTGAGGTAAGCGGTTAGGGACAAACTGCTGAATGTCATTTTTGTATCCCATGCCAATACCTGACTGATAAAGCAAGGCAGCAGCAGGTGCCCAGCCAGCACTCATTGCAATTCCATCACAATCTACCGTCACTGCTTTACTCACGTCAGCAGTTGCAGTTGCTTCATCGTATGGACAAACAACAGCGCCAGACATGCCAAGCTTACCCTTAATCGGATTGGCTTCGTACACGCAAAAACCAGTGTAAATTTTGACACCTTTACGCACTAACTCAGCCACTTGCTCATCTTTTTGGCCTTGTGCACGCAAATCAACGACAGCGGCAACTTTCACGTCTGCGTTAATTAAATCAAGCGCAACACGATAGCCATGGGCATTCGCAGTCACCACAATGCCTGTATTAAATGGCTTCACGCCATAACGATGAATCATGCGCTGCGCTGCCGAACCCAACATCACGCCTGGTAAATCATTGTTATGGAATACGGGCGGCTGTTCAAATACCCCGGTAGAAACAATCACTGCTTTTGCGCGTACTTTAGTAATGCCATTCGCTGTCACAACAGGCACCATATGATCTTGGTAATACCCTGCTGCATAGGCTGCTGCGTAAACTTTAATGTTTTTACTTGCGGTCACTTTAGCAACTAGCTCATCAAGCATTTGTTGCGCATCAGGACTTCCTGCGCGGTCATAGGTCAAGCTACCGCCGAGGTGTTGGTTTTCATCAACCAAAATAACTTCTAGGCCGCTTGATGCAGCAGAAAGCGCCGCAGATAAACCAGAAGGGCCGGCACCAATGACCAACACATCACAGAAGTCATTGAGCTTACGTTTATTAATACGAGGATAGTTGAAATTAACAATCCCTAAACCCGCAGCTTTACGGATGACTTTTTCCCAAAATGGGAAAAGTGCCGCAGGCTTATGAAACGCTTTATAGTAAAAACCAACAGGCAATAATGGAGAGATCGAGTCAATATATTTGCTCTTATCATTAATGACACCACCTTCTGTATTCACAGCCTTTAATATCATTCCGTTGGTAAGCTTTACAACGTCTGCACGCATATTAGTATCTTGACCGTCGGTCACTAATGCATTGATGTCGTGATTTGCTAAGCTCAACACACCACGTGGGCGGTGATACTTAAAGCTACGACCTAAGACTTTGACGCCGCAAGCTTGGAGCGCACTGGTAATCGTGTCGCCTTCATAACCATCATATTCTTTACCCTCAAAAGTAAAGGTGATTTTTTTGTCTCGGCTAATCCACTCACCGACTTGTTTTGGCAATCTCATACTCATGCTGATTGCTCCTTTTTAGCACGTGGCTTAGTTGTTTTTGCGGCAACAGGTGCTTTGCCATATAAGTAAGTAGCGAGCACTTCATCGCTTAAAGTATTACGCTCTGCAATAAACCAAGTGCCACTTGGTGAGTGATACCACCACTCCTTTTTGATGCATGGCGCGTTATTGCGATAATGCACATAACTTGCCCACTCCAAATCACCGCTTGTGTCTGGATTTGGCATTTCGCGGAATTCTCCGCCAAACAAAAATTCACTTAATGGTCTTACACCATTCATCGGACAGTTTAAAAGTTTCATTTTTTCATCTAGCCTTTAAAAATTGATAAGCGCGCTTTTCACTAATGGTCTAATGACCAACTGAAGCTGCGCCCTTCTCACCAGTAAGTTCGTATTCTTCAAAACGCGACATACGGAATGAATGAATCAAATCATGTGCTTTATCGTTGGCCATCGTATATGCCATGGTTTTGCCACTGATTGGCGTTGCCTTAAAGCCCCATGTCCCCCAACCCGCATCCAAGTAAAATCCTTTAATCGGTGTTTTACCCATAATTGGCGCAAAATCTGGGGTAATATCTGCCATTCCACCCCATTGACGGACCACTTTTACATTGGATAAAAACGGGAACATGTCGACGATGTGTGAAGTTAAGCCTTCAACAAAGTCAAATGTTGAACGTGTTGAGTGCACTTCATATGGATCGAGCGATGAGCCCATTACCAATTCACCGCGTGAAGATTGGCTCACATAAACATGCAAACTACCTGAAACCAAAATAGTGTCTAACCATGGTTTCATGGGCTCAGTGACACAAGCTTGCAATGGATGAATCACGATAGGGGTTTTCAAACCCACCATTTCAGTAATCCGCGGTGTAAAGCCAGCCACTGCTGATAACACCTTGCCTGTTGAGATATAGCCACGGCTGGTGTGAACACCTTGCACTTGACCATCCTTCACATCAATGCTTTGCACTTCAGTGTTTTGGAAAATCTCCACCCCCATGCTGTCAGCACCGCGCGCATAACCCCAAGCCACTGCATCATGACGGGCGATTGAACCAGGCTGATGATAGAGCGCACCTTGAATAGGCGCCTTGCCGCTACAGCTCAAATCCATCTGCGGACAAGCTTTAGCAATTTCATCCGTACCCACCACGCGACTATTAACGCCAACATGCTTATTAACCTCAGCACGCCAGCGCATGGTGCGCATTGCTGACTCAGTATGTGCTAAGGTAAAGTGTCCACGATTTGTATAAAACAGATTAATATCAAGCTCTGTTGAAAGCCCTTCGAAAAGCTTAACGCTCGCGTCATAAAAATTCACACCATCTGGCGTTAAATAATTAGAGCGCACAATAGTAGTATTACGACCAGTGTTGCCGCCGCCAATGTAACCCTTCTCTAAAACAGCCACATTAGTCATGCCGTGATCTTTTGCTAAATAGTAAGCCGCAGCTAAGCCATGTCCGCCACCACCAATAATCACAGCGTCATAAGACTTTTTAGGGGTCTGACAATCCCTAAAAAAACGTGGCTCTTTATATTCTCCGCCAAGCGCAAACTTCAGTAACTGATAAGCCATTTAAATCCCCAATAATATGCTTGTGTCGTTTTGGCCTTAAAACTTAACAAAAAGTTCAACGATGGCACCATTTGTGCTTAAACTTTTATTAACTTTTTTTACCTACATGAAACTTATGTGCCTATTACACCAAAGGCAAAATGCAAAGTCAAGGACTTGGTAAACAATTTTTATCCTGAGGAAACGTGCTATGGAGTTATGCTGACTTATCAAGTAAACTTCAACTCATTTCAATCAACAAATAAATGCTAGTTTTTAAAGAAATTTTTATCTTTCTCTATTAAAAACAGTTACAAAGCATATTGAGGAGAGCTATAAAAAACATGACAACAGCAAATGTTGCAATCAACAATGCCCCCTATAATGCACAAGGAAAAGCACTAGATCGCTTTCTTGGTAATACCATTCATCAGTTACGTATTCAGCACAGTCTCACCTTGGCCGAGGTTTCTGAAAAAGCAGGCATTAGCCGCGGCATGTTGAGTAAAATTGAAAATGGACTTTCATCTACCAGCCTAGAAACCTTGGAGCAATTAGCCAACGCACTTGGCGTGACCATGGCGCGCTTTTTCCAAGGCTACAATTTGCCATCGAGCTCAGTGCAGTTTGTAAAAAAAGATGAAGGCATGGAGGTAGTGCGGCGCGGCACTCGTAGCGGCCACACCTATCAATTACTTGCTTACGATCAAGGACCACAAAAACTTTTTGAGCCTTTTCTGATTACACTCGAAGATCCAGGTGAAGAATTTCCAAGTTTTGAACATCCCGGCACAGAGTTTATTCATATGCTAGAAGGCGTGATGGAGTACCGGGTTGGTGATGAAGTGTTTAAGCTTGAGCCAGGAGACTCGCTGACTTTTCGTGGTGAAATCCCGCATCGACCAGAAAAACATACCGAGCTACCGATACGATTTTTAGCGATTGTGCATTACGACACCCCCGGAAATGAGCAAGAGATTGAATAGGGTTAACCCTATCACTGTAAACGATGCAAAGCTGGAAGATATTCCAGCCTTAGTTGATTTACTTGCTGCTTTATTTGCAATTGAAGTCGATTTTAAACCTGACACCCCAAAACAAATTCTAGGCTTACGTATGCTCATACTGAACCCTGAAACAGGCATTATTAAAGTTGCTCGCGATGCGAATGGCTTAGCCATTGGGATGGTGAGCGCGCAATTGGTGATTTCAACCGCACAGGGCGCGCATTCCGCTTGGCTTGAAGATATGATTGTTCACCAAAAATATCGCGGCCAAGGCCTAGGCAAAGCACTTCTCAATGAAGCGCTAGCATGGGTCAAACAAAAAGGCGCGACACGCGCCCAATTGCTGGTAGATATTGAAAATGCGCCAGCAGTTGGTTATTACAAGCACCTAGGTTGGCAAAAAACGCTGTTAGAAGCGCGTAAGATTTTTCTTTAACATCACGCCCAATCCAACATCGCCTGCATCATGGCGCGTAATGTTGGCCGCAACTTCTCAGCCAGGCCCTCATCCACTTTTGTCACATCCGCCGCTTGCATATAGGCTCGGGTCGCAATTTCCAACTGTACTGCGTGGATATCATGGCGCGGCTGACCGTAATGACGGGTGATAAATCCGCCTTTGAAGCGACCATTCATCACAGACTCAAAATCACTCTGCTGCGCCACCTCGTATACACCCTCAGCCAGACGCCTATCACATGATGCATGGTCAGCAGTGCCTAGATTAAGGTGCGGTAATGTTCCCTCAAAAAATCGAGGCACGACAGACTCAATCGAATGCGCATCCCAAAGCAGCGCTTTTCCGTGCAAAGCTTTTACTCTGTTTAACTCTGCACTTAGTGCTTGGTGATATGGCTGCCAATAATGCGCAATCCGTTTTTGAATTTCATCGGCACTTGGCGCTTGATTAGGAAGATAAAGCAGCGCTTGGTTGAATGCATCTACTGGACATAAGCCCGTGGTGTTTTGTCCTGGGTAAAGACTCACATCATCTGCCGGCCGATTGAGATCAATCACGTAACGTGAGTGGGTTGCGATAATCACCGTTGCATCTAAGTCATCAAGAAAATGATAGAGCTGCTCAAGATGCCAATCGGTATCAGCAATAGACAGCCCTGCTTTAGTCAAACGAAATTGAAGCCACGAAGGGATATAAGTTCCAACATGGGGCATTGAAACCACTAGAGGTGAGTTTCCTTGTCTTAGCTTAAATACAGGTATTTCTAGTTGCATGGCGCACCTATTTATTGATTCAGCTTATTTACGCAACTTTTTTTATTCAACAGGGAAAACTTAATCGCAATCATCAGCGCATCAGCACTGCCTGAAAAAGCAAATGTCTCACCCAATGACAATGCTGGCTGCAAAAAATCACCACCCACAAAACGTTGTGAACCACCATCTTTGGCGATGAACTCACCTTTCAAAACGACCAGCATGTCATGTCCACCATCGCCCACACACTTGAAATCTCCGCGAACAAGCGCAAGCGTACTTTTTACACCGGTACGAGATGTCATCACATTAAGCATCTGACAAATACCTTCCGGCTCCGCTAACCAATCCTGCTCACCCGCAAAAGAGAAGGGCTGAAAAGCCAACAATCGTTTTGTAAGCCCGGTCTGATTTCGCAAAGTTAAACTCGGGCCTGCAATGAGAACTTGTGTTCGATCTACTTGAGGAAAAAGCGAATAAGCACTTGGCTGTTTGATTTCGGCAACACTCACGCGCCAAATAAAATCATCTAATCCAGCATTGGGTGGAAAAATGGCAATCTCTTTAGTGCTACCACCGCCATTTTTCCAAGCTACCGATGGCACATTACTGACTTGAATGTATGCAGTCTGTGCCATCGAAAACTTAGCGCTTAAATCTTACCATCTAGACCCATTTGGAAATATTTATGGGTGATTTTGTCCTGGTTTTCCAAGAGCCAATCAATACTTGGTTGATTGTTCATCGCTTTATGAATCGCTTTAGTGGTGGCTTCACGGTGAATGTTAAACAAGATTTGATGATCCAAATCATCTTGCTTAATCACAATAGGATTGAGCCAAACAGACACAATAATACCCAAATCATTCGCTAGCTCTTTAGGAATATCACCATTACGCACAGCATCCAACACGCCGTTAGCAATCGCCGCCTGCACAGTCCCCATCAAGATATTGGTATATTTTTCATCTTTTACCGTCACCTTACTCACCATAATAGTGGCAGGGCGCACTTGAATGTCTGTGTTCAAAATAGCGAGCACGCGTGTGTGCCCTTTTACTTGGTCACCTAGCAAGGTTGCAAACGCTGTGCCCATTGGGCCAGCCATATGGCCAATGGCGATTTCAGGCTCAGCCGCTGTTCCTACTGGACCACCAGCAACCAACGCCTCTGCAACTCTTATCGTCATCATGTCATTACTCATATCACCATTTCCTTTGATTAATCTATACTACTGAAATAAAATTAACTACCATTAAACAATTGTAATCCATATTATACGAAGTGAACACATCAACCCAATGCATAAGGTATAAAAAAACCACCGATGAATGTTCAATACGGTGGTTTTTTTAAATTTAGCCGAGGGCTAGTTTTTTCTCTTATGCGCCCAAACAGCTGCCTCTAAACGACTTGTCAGCTTAAGCTTGCTGAGCAGATGCTTAATATGCACCTTCACGGTGGTATCACTAATCCCCAATTTTCGGGCGATGGTTTTATTGTTGAAACCATCGGCCAAGCACTGCAAGATTTCTTGCTCACGGTCAGTGAGAGAAACATTTTCATCATTACGGCCAACTTTAGGGTCGATTAAAGCTTGCTTCAAAATATCGGTCAGACTATCTTGAATCACCGTCATGCCTGCGGCCACTTTAATTAAATTGGCACACAAATCTTCGGGGTCCATATCTTTCAGCAAATAGCCGTCAGCACCCGAACGAAGCGCCTCTAGCAAATCATCTTCCGCATCTGAAACGGTTAACACCACAAATTTACTTGGCGTGCCCATTTCTTTAAATCGGCGTAAAGTTTCAATACCGTTTAAGCCCTTCATATTCAAATCAATCAACACCACATCAGGTGCAGATTGTTGAACTAGCGCTATGCCTTCAAGGCCAGATGATGCTTCACCAACCACTTCAAAGCTTGGGTGGTCATTAATGATTTGACCAACCCCCTTGCGAAACAAGGCATGGTCATCAATTAAAAAGACTTTGTAATGCATATCCATTTTCCACCCCTATCAATTTTTATTTGATTGCCAATATTTATTGTGGCAATTTTGGCGTAAACACTAAACGTACCCGTGTTCCACCTTTTCTGCGGCGTAATACGGTGATATCCCCACCTAAACTATACGCACGCTCTTTCATAATCTTTTGGCCGTAATGCCCAGTAGCATCTGGCATCTCACCATTAACATCTTCTCCCTGCTTTATATCTCGAGCAGCATAACCTATACCATCATCATCAATCGTCACTAAGATGGTGCCACTCGATTGATATTCCAAAGTGACCATTGTGCTGGTCGCCCCCGAGTGTCTCACAATATTAGATAGGGCCTCACGAATCACATGCAAAATATGAAACTCTTCATTCACAGTCAAACGCGCATTCACTAAGCGATTGTCAAGACTAATCGACAAATTCCCACGCTGCGTGAATTCATCAATCGCTGATTGAATCGCAAAGCCCAAACCGCGCACATCCATATGCACCCTAAATGTAGCGAGTAATTCACGCAATTCACGGTAGGCATTATCCAAGCCATCGCGCAGTTGATTAACAATATCATCCCTTGCATCTGCCTGCATGGTGGCCGCAGAAGATGATTGCAAACGCGCAATTTGAATCTTCATGTACGATAGGGATTGCGCTAAGGAGTCATGGAGTTCACGGGCAAGCGCTGAACGTTCTTCAAGCAACGCAACACGACGCCCTTCTTGCTCACGGCCCTGAAAGCCCATAATCATTGTCAGCAGTTGAGCGGTCAACTCTAGTAATTGCGTTTCGGTTTCGTCAAACAGGTGATCCTCGTTTGCCTCTAGAGACAAAATACCCAAGGCCCCAGAAGGACTGGTAAATCCAACTGCTAGTATTTGTGACTTCACATTTTCAGAACTCTTGCCATAAAAACGCACAAAACTACTGGTCTGCAAATCTGATATAAGCTCATCAGAAAGCTTGAGCGGCTTATGATGAGAGAATAAAATACGTTCAGCATTCACCTCATCCTCTGTAAAAATTAAAGCTGCATTATTCACATTGAGTGCTTTTTCTAGCGAAAATAAACCTTTGCGTAATGCAGTATCACTCAACATGGTGTTGTTGACTGAGTTGACAAATTTAAACAGAAAATCTTGCAAACGAATCATCCGGCGCAGACGCTCGCTGCTGGTTTGGTTAAACCAATTCGTCTCAGCTTTGAACCCCTCAAGGGATGCTGACATCTCGTAAAGCGCTCGCTCAAGTTCAGCAAACTCGTCGTCATCAACCGCGTCCACTCCCTTAATAAATTCATTAGGGATGAAATTTGTCAGCGCATCCAATCGATCAACCAACAAGCGCCTTGCCCCCAATGCGATGCCCCCAAGCAAAGTTAAAATTAAAAGTAATGCGAGCAACTGCATTAATGAAATGACGGACTGCTTAAGCTCCAAATCTCTTGCAAGTGCAATCCCAAGCTCGTCATAAGCTGCAATCACTGCGATGACTGCACTCCGCTGCTGGTCAAAACGAACGTCATGCAAGCGAGCTTCATCAAATCGTACTTGCGCTAAATGAAGCTTTTTAAACGGTACTGATAGCTTAGGATCGCTTTGCCTATCAAGCCATGCAAGCGCAGGTGAAATATTTTCTAGGTCATGATGTGCTAACACTTGCATTACTGCACCAAAATCAATAGGGGCCTTGCCTTGTGAAATTTCTAATTGATATTTCCAAAATTTCTGTTGGTTATTGACCGCCACAATGGCACTTTGGCTATTGGGATTATAATCGAGCAAAAACAGCGATCCGGCTTGCATCAAAATGACAGAAAATGTGATGCATAGGAGTAATATCATGAGCTTCATGTAAAGCGCATGCTTAAACAATCGCTTAAAACTATGCAAAAATCGACGTGATTGATGAATTAAATTCAACACTAGGTCCAGTAAAAAAGCCCAAGCCAGAAGTTGAGTGGCTGGCAGAAATTAAAAAGGGTTAATAATGAGTTTATATGTTTTTAGCACCGTTGTGCTGAGTATTGTTTTTATGATGGCATTTGGCTCTTGGTGGGTAGAAAGCGCCCCTTTTCGAGTTCACCTGAGCGCATTAATCATGGTCGCGATTACCGTACTTAGCATTATTCTGATGATTGCTATTTACCCAACCCTTAAGCGCCACAACAATGCTAAACGAAGAGTCAACACACTAGACACCAGCACATGGGCAACAGACGTCTCTTCTAATCTGTCCACGCCAGCAGCAGTCATTAAAGGTTACAACGTCGTATTTGCGAATAAGGCTTTTTTGGCTGAGCTCGGCATGCAAGGCTTAAGTGATCAGATTGTTGGCATGCCAATTACCAATATTATTCACTCTAGTGACCATCAACATTTAGCCGTGCTTTTTTCACAAGGCGCGCTCCAGCAAGAAAATAATGAAAGTATGAAATTACGGTTTTTATCGCTAGATGGCACCATTTTACCAGCATATATCACCCTTTCTCCGCTAGAAGCTGAAAGCAGCTCAGATTTGAATCTACTCCAATTCTCCTCTAACTCACTTCAAAACATGCAAGAATTTGTTTACGTGGACTCATCCAACCACCAATATCTCATCAATGAAATCGAACAAGTAGTATTCCACTTAAACGTCAACCAGCAGATCATCTTTCTCAATCAATCTTGGGAATCACAGCTGGATTACAAAGTGCAAGACAGTCTCAACAGAACCCTACTTTCATTTATACATCCGGAAGATAGGCCGCTTGCGGAAGCCCGCATCAATTCGCTCATTCAGGGTAAGCGCAATAAGTCTTCTGTAGAAATTAGGCTAATTAGTCGCGATGGCGAATCGCACTGGATGGAGCTACGCGCTAAAAATACCAGCGCTTACAAAGGTGAACGCTCTAGCGTGATTGGCACCCTCACCGACATTAGCCATATTAAAGCCACTGAAGCTAGTCTGCGAAGCAATCGTCATCTGCTCACCACACTCATTAATAACACCGCCGGGATGATGTATCGCTGTAAAAATGACCAGCACTGGAGTTTTGAGTTTGTGAGCGACGGCTGTGTTGAAGTGACAGGCTACGAGCCTTACGAAATGATTAACAATCCTAACTTTTCGTACATGCAAATCATCCATTCAGATGACCGCCAACCGACTTGGGAAGTGGTACAACGCAATGTGAGCAATCAACAAAAGTTCCAAGTCATCTACCGCATCGTCAATCGCTCTGGCGCGGTTAAATGGGTATGGGAGCAGGGCAAAGGCGTATTCTCAAGCTCAGGTGAATTGCTCGCACTAGAAGGTTTTATTACCGACATCAGCAATCATGACCAACCTGAGATTTTAGAAGCCTTTCAAGCACTATTTTTTAACCCAAGTAGCGCATCAGCCAAGTTAACCTAAGCCATAAATTCAGCACAGCAAAAAGGGCGCCTAGG
>CAMCTR010000002.1 GCA_945878605.1 Candidatus Methylopumilus universalis
ATGAGATACCAGCGACATATTGTTCGCTTTGCATTTCGTCAGGAGAGAGTGGATGGCGGCAAGCATGGCATTGGTCGTAATCGCCAATCTTTAAGCCGTGCTTTACTGATACGCGTTGGTCAAACACAAAGCATTCGCCTTCCCATAGACTTTCTTCTTTTGGGACTTCTTCAAGATACTTGAGGATGCCGCCTTGTAAGTGGTAAACCTCTTCGAAGCCTTGCTCCATCATGTAGGAGCTGGCTTTTTCACAGCGGATGCCCCCAGTACAAAACATTGCGACTTTTTTATGTTGTTTGGTATCTAGGTTTTTGCTGACATACTCAGGAAACTCACGGAATGTTGTGGTTTTGGGGTCAATGGCGCCTTTAAATGTGCCAATGTCATATTCGTAATCATTGCGGGTATCAATCAGTATCACGTCAGGGTCCGAGATAAGTGCGTTCCAATCTTGAGGTTTTACATAAGTGCCCACCTTGTAATTTGGGTCTATGCCTTTTACGCCTAAAGTCACAATCTCTTTTTTAAGGCGAACTTTCATGCGATAAAACGGCATCTCATCCGCATGCGATTCTTTATGGTCTAAATCTGCTAAACGTGCGTCTTGTTTCAGATAGTGAATCAGCGCATTAATATCAGCGCGACTGCCTGCTACCGTCCCATTAATGCCTTCTTCAGCCAAAAGCAGCGTACCTTTAATGTTGTGAGCTAAACAAAAGTTCAGCAAGCTTGGCTGAATGGCTATGTAATCGTTGAGTTTTGCAAACTTATAGAGTGCGGCGACAATGAAATTGGGCACTAGATTCTTTCTTGGGGTTGCTACTTAAATGAGGTCGCTATGATAAGCCATGCGGGGCTTATTTTCTACGCAAATTGATGTGGTTGCTAATTAAGTCCCCAGCTTGGTCGCGATAATGTTTGCGGTCTAAGTCTTTGACCCATAAATGAATGAGTCCGCTAAAGAATAAATGCGTATCCATTGCGAGGATGAGAGGAGAGTCGGTAGTCTTTAGCTGGCCTTTTGTTTTTGCGCGCTCGTAGAGTTGTTCGATTTTTTTGGCGATGCGTTCACAGTTGCATAATGTTTGTTCCAGCACTGCTGTTAGTTCTTCTACGTATTCACATTTCACCATCATGATTTCGAAAGTTTGGCGGGTGTCAGACGATTCATTCAATGCATCAATGGTGCCGCTGAGGAATTTGCCAATTTGACCTAGTGGGTCATCATTGTTTTCAATCAGAAGGCTGTCATCCATTCGGTCTATGAGTGGAAGTAATACTTGCTCTCGCATAGCGCTAAACAACTCTGTCTTGTTGCTAAAGTGCCAATACACGGCGCCACGGGTAACGCCAGCTTCAGCGGCGATTTGTTCCATACTGGTGCGACTCACTCCGCGAGATACAAACACCTGGCGTGCCGCATCAATAATGCGTTGTCTTGTGAGCTCTGCATTTTTTTTGGTTTGTCTAACCATGGCGTATTGTTTCCATTTTAATGGCATTTTTTTGATGCAGTATTTTCAATATTTACCCTTTGTAACGCATGGTGTTTTAATCGAGTAAAACACGTTTACATACAGGCTTGTTTCTATATAATATACATACAACTTTGTATGTAAACAAGCATTATTTTAGCTTTAACCTTTTAAAGACATGGAGTTAACAATGCCAACCTTATTTTTAAAACACAGCAGCAAGCCAAGTTTTTCGCATTATCTAATGATTTGCGCAGTGACAAGCTTGGGATTGGTTGCCTGTGGCAAAAAAGAAGAGGCTGCACCGCAAGGTACTGGCATGGTGATGCCTGTGAGTGTGATTTCAGTGAAATCAACCAGTGTACCCATTACTGCTGAGGCAGTAGCGCAAACTGAAGGCGCAAAAGAAGTTGAAATTCGTCCCCGTGTTGGCGGAATTTTACTAAAGCGTATGTATGACGAGGGCGCTTCTGTAAAAGCGGGGCAAACCATGTTTTTGATTGATCCAGCCCCTTACCAAATTACTTTGCAACAGGCTAAAGCAGCTTATTCAGCGCAGCAAGCAAGAGTTGAGCAAGCAGCACGTGAAGAATCTCGTTTGCGTGGTTTATTGGCGAGCCAATCCATTAGTCAGCGCGAATACGATAATGCGGCGAGTGATAAAGCGACTTCAGTTGCCAATCTTCAACAAGCTTTAGCGAATGTAAAAGAGGCGGAGCTGAACCTTTCATATACGAATGTCACTTCGCCACTAACGGGTATTTCAGGACGCTTCCAATTCTCTGAAGGTGCATTGGTTGCGCCTAACACTAGCTTGTTAACAACGGTTTCTCAAATTTCTCCAATTTGGGTGCGATTTAGTCTGTCTGACAGTGAAATCAAGCAGCTTGGCGGACACTTAACTGAAAAGAATGTAAAAGATGTCTCTCTTGTATTGCAAGATGGAACAGTCTTCAAACAAAAAGGTAAGTTAAACTTTTCAGCTAGCCAAATCGACCCAAAATTAGGGACGCAACAATTAAGAGCCACTTTTGAAAATAGCGAGCATCAATTATTGCCGGGCCAGTTTGTCAGAGCAAAAATATCGACAGGTGAGCGTAATGGCGTATTTTTGATTCCACAAACCTCGGTACTCACTGGCGACCAAGGCAAGTTCGTATTTATAGCGGATAAAGATAAAGATGGCAAAGTGGTTGCCGTTGTTCGCCCAATTAAAGAGGGCAGTTGGTTAGGCAGTGATTGGGTGGTGATTGAAGGGCTAAAAGATGGAGACCAAGTGATTGCAGACAACTTGATTAAAGTGCGTCCTGGGGCACCAGTGAACCCCCATCCCTTGGGTACGGCAGCAGAAATGCCTGCCGCCAATTTTGCAAAAGCTAAGTAATCGAATATGAAAAACTTCACACGATTTTTTATTACGCGGCCAATTTTTGCTTCGGTTTTATCTATTATTATGGTGCTGGCTGGCTTAGCGGCCGCATTTAAGCTACCAATTGCACAATATCCGCAAATTGCTCCGCCAACGGTAACCATTACCGCGGTTTACCCTGGCGCAAGTGCTGATACGATATCCAAAACCGTCGCTGCGCCAATCGAGGAGCAATTAAGCGGTGTTGATAACCTGCTTTATTTCAACTCTAGCGCTGACTCCAGCGGCACTTTGGTGATTACAGCTACTTTTGAGATTGGCACCAACGTTGACCAAGCGACATTTAACGTCAGTAACCGCGTTAATATCGCAACACCACGTTTGCCTGACGAGGTTCGTCGTAACGGCTTAATTGTTCAGAAAAAATCGAACGACATTTTGCTAGTAGTGATGCTCACTTCAAAAAATAAAGCGCACAACCGTTTATTTTTGAGTAACTACGCCACCCTTAACGTGATGGATGAGATGAAGCGTGTCAAAGGGGTAGGTGACGCAGTTATTTTTGGCGGTCAAGATTACTCAATGCGCGTTTGGCTTCGCCCAGATCGTATGGCGCAACTTGGTGTCAGTACTACAGATATTTCCAATGCAATTACAGCGCAAAACAATCAATATGCAGCAGGTAAGATAGGCCAAGAGCCCGCGCCATCATCACAGCAATTGGTTTATACCGTAACTGCTAAGGGGCGTTTGATTGATCCTGAGCAATTTGGCAATGTGATTATCAAAGCTGAGGGCCCTAATGGTGTCTTATATCTTAAGGACGTGGCACGTATTGAACTTGGTGCGCAAAACTACAACGTGGCTTCAACCCTAGATGGCACGCCAGGTGTGGCGATTCCTATTTTCTTGCAAACAGGGGCTAATGCGCTTGATACTGCTAAAAACATCAAGGTAAAGATGGATGAACTCAAGGCTGAGTTTCCAGAGGGTATGCAGTTCAGCATTCCTTACGACACGAGTGACTTTGTGAAAGCGACCATCAACGAGGTGTTTCATACCTTTGCTGAAGCTTTAATATTGGTTGTGTTGGTGGTGTTCTTATTCTTACAGAGCTGGCGCGCTACGCTAATTCCTATCATTGCCGTGCCTATTTCATTAATCGGTACTTTTGCTGGACTTTACCTTTTTGGATTCTCCATTAACTTACTGACTTTGTTCGCCATGATTTTGGCAATTGGTATCGTAGTGGATGATGCAATTGTAGTGCTCGAGAATACTGAGCGATTGATGACTGAAGAGAATATGGCACCATTGCCTGCCGCGATTAAGTCGATTAGTCAGGTGTCTGCGGCCGTGGTGGCGATTGTGCTCGTACTTTGCGCTGTATTCGTGCCTGTCGCATTCCAAGGTGGCATCGCTGGTGAGTTATATAGGCAATTCGCGGTCACAGTAGCGATTGCTGTGGTCATTTCAGGAGTTGTTGCTTTAACGCTAACCCCTGCACTATGTGCAATGATTCTGAAAAAAACTCATGGTGAGAATGTTTTATTCAAGAAATTTAATAATGGATTTAGTAGATTAAGAGATTTTTATAGTGATTTAGTTATGTTGACCTTAAAACATAAAATTATTGGGGTATTAGCGTTTTCTTTCATTGTTATTGTGGTTGCAGCTCTATTTAAAATGGTACCCGGAAGTTTTGTACCTGCTGAAGACCAGGGCTATGTTGTTACTATAGTCATCATGCCTGATGGTGCGACATTAAGCCGCACATCCAAAACAACTGAAGCAATAAGATCAGCGATTGCAAATGACCCAGCAGTGGCCCATGAGTTTGCGGTGAATGGTTTTGAGTTGCTCACAGGCGCGAATAAAACCAACGCTGCAACCATGTTTGTCCGACTAAAAGATTGGAAAGAGCGCGAAACAAGTGCGACTGATATCGTTGGCAAGTTGTTTGGCATTGGCATGAGTCAACCAGATGGCTTGGCGATTGCAGTTAATCCACCTGCGATTCGTGGGTTGGGCTCTGCTGGCGGCTTTGAGGTGTATGTGCAAAGTCAACGCGATACTGATCCGATTAAGCTTGCAGCCGTCATGAATGGCTTTATTGATACCATGCGGGCTGAGCCGACCTTAACAGGGTTGAATTCATTTTTCCGCCCGACTGTGCCTCAGCTTTTAATTGAGGTGGACGAAGCAAAAGCGCTTTCACAGGGTGTGCGTATAGCGGATATTTATGCGACCTTACAAAGCACGATGGGCGCATTTTATGTGAACGACTTTAACCGCAATGGCCGCACCTACCGCGTGCAATTGCAAGCGGAGCCTGAGTTCCGAATGAATCCTCAAGACTTAGGTAAAGTTTATGTGCGGAGTCAGCCAACAGTGGCTCATCCGAGTGGCAACATGATTCCACTTTCAGCCTTAAGCAAGGTCAGCAATATCGTCGGTGCTGAGCAGTTGGAACGTTATAACGGCTTACTCTCTGCCAAAGTGTTTGGCAGTGGCGCACCCGGTGTGAGCTCTGGCGATGCAATTAAAATGGTTGAACGCATCGCTAAGGAAAACTTACCTGATGGTTACAAAATTGCTTGGACAGGCCAAGCCTACCAAGAGAAACGCACTGGTTCAGCCGCATTATTTGCTTTTGGCTTCGCTATCATTATGGTGTTCTTAATTTTGGCAGCACAGTTCGAAACTTGGGCCTTACCGTTGGCGGTAATTATGGCTGTGCCATTCGCTCTTGCCGGTGCATTATTAGCGGTTCTGCTTCGTGGTATGCCAAATGATATTTACTTCCAAATTGGTCTAATTACGCTGATTGGCTTGGCCGCAAAAAATGCGATTCTGATTGTGGAGTTTGCAGCGCAAAAAATGGAAGAGGGTATGCCTATTGGTGCAGCGGCTATTGAAGCAGCGCGAATGCGCTTCCGTCCAATTGTAATGACTTCGATGGCCTTTGTACTTGGAATACTTCCACTCGTCGTTGCCACAGGCGCTGGTGCCGCAGCAAGACGTTCCATGGGTACAGGCGTGTTCGGCGGTATGATACTCGCCACCTTTGTTGCCACTATTTTTATTCCTCTGTTCTTTACATGGTTAAGCGGTAAACACGTGAGACAGCATGGTCATGTTGAAAACCATATTGCAACCCATGAATCGCAAGAGAAAGAAGCTCAATGAAATTAAAACAGTTATTTAGATTGTCTTTGGCGCTATCGGCATTAAGCTTGGTGGCGTGTCAGATGGTGGGTCCTGATTATTTCAGGCCTAAGCAAATATTGCCAGAGAGTTACCAAGAAACACCAGCGACGGATGCTGGACAAGCGATGAGCAATCAATGGTGGACACTTTATAACGATGAAGTGCTCAATGATCTAATTGCAAAAGCTAGCAAAAACAATACCGACCTTAAGATTGCAGTTACGCGTATTGAAGAGGCCGATGGGTATTTGCGTGAAGTTGGTGCAGCTTTATTTCCTCAAGTCAATCTGGACTCAAGCGCTAATCGTTATAGAGTCACTGAATTAGGTGCCGTGCCAATGTTTAGTGGCATGAGACCAACAAGAAGCAATTTTAATGTCAGGTTGGGAACGACTTTTGAATTGGACTTTTGGGGTAAGTTAAGACGCGCGCAGGAGTCAGCAAGGGCAAAAGCATTGGCTTCAAGGTTCGCAAAAGACACAGTTGATTTGTCACTAAAAAGCTTAGTAACTGGCGACTATTTGTTACTACGGAGTTTGGAAGCACAAATCGAAATTACAAAGTCTAATATGCAAAGTCGTGAAGACAGCTTGGCATTGACTAAGCGACGTCTAGAAGGTGGATTATCTTCAGTCCTTGATGTTCATCAGGCTGAAGTGGCTTACAACAATCTTAAAGCACAGTTGGCTGACTCTACTCGTCAACGCGCCATGATTGAACATCAATTAGCTGTGTTAACAGGTGATTTGGATTTGAAAGTTGCGACTGGGAATATTCAGTCTTTGCCTGTTCCTCCAGTACCGCCAGTTGGCTTGCCATCAACACTTCTGGAAGCGCGCCCAGATGTGCGCCAAGCAGAGCAAAACTTAATCGCCGCTAATGCAAAAATTGGAATTGCCAAAGCCGCGTTATTCCCAACGATATCGCTTACTGCTGGCTTGGGTGGCGAAAGTAAAGATTTGGGTGATGTGTTGAAATCTGCCGCTAGAATTTGGAATGGTGGTTTGAGTTTAAATCTTCCAGTCTTTGATTCTGGTAGATTGAGATCTAATGTTGATCAAGCTACAGCTCAACAAAAACAACTATTGCTAGCTTATGAGCGCGCCGTGCAAAATGCGTTTACTGAAGTAAATGATGCTTTAGTGAATGTGCGTCAAAACACAGAGCGTGAGGCGGCACTCAATGCAAGCCAATCATCTGCTAGCAAGGCTATGGAGATTGCTAACAATCGCTATAAATCAGGCTATTCTGGTTATTTGGAAGTGCTCGATGCGCAGCGTGTTTTTAACGATACTTCCTTATCTTATGTGCAAAGTCGTCAAGCTAGGCTAACTTCAACCGTTGAGTTGTTTAAGGCGCTTGGCGGTGGATGGGTTGCGGCGAATCAACAGTAATTATTTTTTGAGCACTTGCTGAATTTTTAATACTAGCACAATGGCTGAAAGTACAAGCGTGATGGCATTAGCAATAATCACAGGCCTGCTATGGATGAGTAGTCCATAAAAAAACCAAAGGGCAACGCCTGAGGTGAACAGGCTATACATCGGTAATGAAATGCCTTCAAGATTGCGTGTTTTCCATGATTGATAAGCTTGAGGAGCAAAAGCAATCGTGGTGAAAAAAGCCGCGCTGTAGCCGATGATGTTGCTTAAGTCTTGAGGCATGTTGATAATTAATGTTTTTCTATGAACGCTGATTAAATCACAACTAGTTAAATCACTGCTAGATTTTTTTGGTCAAACATTTTTTCTTTGCTTCATCCTCTATCGCTAGCGTGATAAAATCCATATTAAATGTCAATCATTGAATTTAAGCGAAGATAATTAAAAAAAATGACAGTTCGTACCCGTTTTGCCCCTAGCCCTACCGGTTTCATGCATATTGGCGGCGCTCGTACCGCTTTATTCTCTTGGGCTTACGCCCGCAAACACAAAGGGCAGTTCATTCTTCGTATTGAAGATACCGATTTGGCGCGCTCAACACCTGAAGCCGTGCAAGCGATTTTGGACGGCATGTCATGGTTGGGCTTGGAATGGGCTGAAGGTCCTTTCTACCAAATGCAGCGCATGGATCGATACAAAGAAGTGATCCAAAAAATGTTGGCAGAAGGCAATGCTTACCTTTGTTACTCAAGCAAAGAAGAATTGGATGTTTTGCGTGAACGTCAGATGCAAGAGGGAGTAAAGCCTCGCTACGACTATCGTTGGAGACCTGAAGAGGCTAAAGCGCTTCCTGAAATTCCGGCTGGAGTTCAGCCAGTTATTCGCTTTAAAAATCCCAAAACAGGCTTAGTAGAATGGAATGATATGGTTAAAGGTCATATCGCCATTTCAAACGAAGAGTTGGACGACCTGATTATTGCTCGTGGTGATGGCACCCCAACTTACAACTTCTGTGTTGTGGTGGACGATTGGGAAATGGGCATTACTCAAGTGATTCGTGGAGATGATCACGTGAATAACACACCTCGCCAAATTAACATGCTAAAAGCCCTTGGTGCCACCATTCCTCAATACGCGCATTTATCCATGATTTTAGGTGATGATGGACAAAAGCTATCTAAACGACATGGTGCTGTTAGCGTGATGCAGTATGACAATGATGGTTATTTGCCAGAAGCTGTATTGAATTATCTTGCTCGTCTTGGGTGGTCGCATGGTGATGATGAAATTTTTAGCATGGAACAATTTTGCAAGTGGTTCGATTTAGACCACATTACGCCATCAGCGGCGCAGTTTAATACTGAAAAGCTAAACTGGATTAATGCGCATTACATCAAGCAAGCGGATTTAAATGTATTAGCGGCTGATATTGAAAAACGTCTTTTAGCTAAAGGGCTTAAAACCGAAGGTGGTCCTGTTTTGAATGAGACGATTGCGCTTTATCGTGACCGTGCAAATACGCTTAACGACTTGGCGGCAAGTATTGAATATTTTTACAGTGAACCAGCGCTCGATGCAGCGACTGCAGAGAAACACCTAACCCCAGACATTATGCCGATTATGAAAGCGATGCTTGCAGAGCTTGCTGATACCGACTGGACAATTGAGGCCATTCATCATGTGATTGAGCAAACAGTCGTAAAAAATGAATTAAGATTTGCTAAAGTGGCAATGCCTCTCCGCGTAATGGTGACTGGCGGTGGACAGTCCCCAAGTGTTGATGCGGTTATGCATCTTTTAGGTAAAGAAGAAACACTGAAGCGTATGTCTGCTTTTTGTGCCTAAACATATTTGAATTTAGTGAGAACGAACGGCATATACTGATAGTCTTACCTGTACGATTTTATTTATTATTAATTAATTTACCAAGAAAAAGGTGAAAACATGAATCCCAAAGGGCAGTTGTTACAAGACCCATTTTTAAATGCTTTGCGCAAGGAACATGTGCCAGTATCAATTTATCTCGTGAATGGCATCAAGTTACAAGGACAGGTTGATTCATTTGACCAATACGTTATCTTATTAAAAAACACAGTGACTCAAATGGTCTATAAACACGCAATTTCTACGATTGTTCCAGGCCGTGCGGTAACTATTCCTCATGGGGCAGATGAAGAATAATCCAAGTGTTTAGCGCTTTTGTATTAACAATCATCCTTGATGATGTTGTCTTGTAATGCTTGATCGGCCAGAGAGTAGTAGCGACGCCATTTTGGTGAGCTTGGATTTTGGTGAGACAGGCTACGAAGAGAGCTTGGATGAGCTTAAACAGCTTGTCATCAGTGCTGGCATTTCGATTCGTGGTGTCCTTGAAGGTAAGCGCGATAAGCCTGATGCTAAATACTTTATCGGATCAGGTAAAGCTGAAGAGCTTGCTGAAATGGTGAAAGCCACGGAATCACGCGCTGTTGTTTTTAATCACGACCTCAGCCCATCTCAGCAACGCAATCTAGAGCGATTACTCGAGTGCCGTGTTGCAGATCGCACGGGATTAATCCTCGATATTTTCGCCCAGCGTGCCAAAAGCCATGAAGGCAAGCTCCAAGTTGAGCTCGCCCAGCTAGAGCATCTTTCAACACGTTTGGTTCGAGGATGGACTCACTTGGAGCGCCAAAAAGGCGGTATTGGTGTGCGTGGCGGCCCGGGTGAGACGCAGCTTGAGCTTGATCGGCGCATGTTGCGCATTCGTGTGAAACAAGTCCGTGAAAAACTTGATAAACTTAAACAGCAGCGGAGTATGCAACGACGATCACGTCAACGCTCTCAAGTGATGTCTGTTTCATTGGTGGGCTACACTAATGCTGGAAAATCCACATTGTTTAATCGTTTAACCCAATCTAAAGTGCTTGCGGTGGACCAGTTGTTCGCAACCTTGGATACGACTTCACGCAAGCTGTATATGCCTGAAGCTGGACCTATGGTGATATCCGATACGGTTGGTTTTATTAAGCATTTGCCACATGCACTTGTCGAGGCTTTTGGCGCCACGCTTGAAGAGGCTGTTCAGGCTCACTTGTTGCTGCATATTGTAGATACAGCAAGTACGAATCGCGACGAGCAAATTGCGGAAGTGAACAAAGTGCTTAGTGAGATTGGCGCGCAGGATGTGTCGCAGATATTGGTCATGAATCAAATTGATCGAGCAGGGTTGGAGGCGGGCTTGGAGCGTGACGAATATGGTAGAATTTATAAAATACTGATTTCAGCAATAACTGGCGATGGCCTGCAGTTTTTGGAACAAGCATTAAAAGAGCATCAGCAACGCTTGTATGACTTCCGCACTTCAGAAGCGGCATATATTTAATTGATTTATTTATTTATTGGAGTTTTTGATGGCAAATGATCCCGGCTGGGGCAATCGCAATAATGAAGGTCCACCTGATTTGGATGAGGTAATGCGCCAATTTAAACGCAAAATAAAAGCTTTATTTGGTAAAAAAACAGAGCCTAATGGCGACCCTGAGGGAAAACCTATCGTGGCGGTTCTGCCAATTTTTGGCTTGATTGTGTTGGTATGGATGGCGACAGGATTTTATATCGTCGACCAAGGTTCGCGCGGTGTTGTTTTGCGTTTTGGTAAGCACGTAGAAACCACCATGCCAGGACCTCGTTGGCATATGCCTTTCCCTGTTGAGTCTGCGACGGTTGTCAATATGGAGCAAGTGAGAACGATTGAAATTGGTTACCGCTCTGCCGAAGGCGGCTCAGGTCGTAGCAAAGAGTTACGTGAGTCCTTAATGCTCACTGATGATGAAAATATCATTGATTTACAATTTGCTGTTCAGTACAACCTTAAGAATGTTGAAGATACTTTGTTCAACAATAGAAGTGTAGATGAAGCTGTGCGCGGCATCGCAGAAACGGCTATTCGTGAAGTGGTGGGTAAAAGCAAGCTAGACTTTGCACTTTACGAAGGTCGTGATGAGGTTGCAGTTAACACCAAAAAATTGATGCAGGAAGTATTGGATCGTTATAAGACAGGAGTTAATGTAGTAAGTGTGACCATGCAAAACGCACAACCACCGGAACAAGTGCAGGCAGCTTTTGAGGATGCGGTTAAAGCTAAGCAAGATTTAGAGCGCCAAAAAAATGAAGGCCAAGCTTACGCTAATGACGTGATCCCTAAGGCGCGAGGAACGGCGTCTAGATTACTTCAAGAGGCGGCGGGCTATAAATTGCGCGTTGAAAATGAGGCGCAAGGTAATGTGAGTCGTTTCAATCAAATTTTTGCACAGTATCAACGTGCTCCAGAAGTAACACGCTCTCGTATGTATTTAGATGCACAAGAGCAGATTATGTCTAGCGTCAGCAAAGTCATTGTTGATCAAAAAAACGGCAATAGTTTGCTTTATCTGCCATTGGATAAATTGATGGCGGCGTCAGGGGCTAACCTATCAACTCCCCCATCATCAGCAAACGCTCAGCTATTGCCAGTAGCGCCATCTCTGCCAAATGTTGATGCTAATGCAGAATTTAAAGCACGAGACACATCCCGCAGTCGAGATCGTGATAGTCGATAAAAGTGAAGGTTTGAGATGAAAAATTTAGTATTGGTTGTTGCAGGACTCTTGCTGATAGTCGTATTGATTAGCAGCTCAGTTTTTACAGTAGATCAGCGTGAGTTCGCTTTAGTTAAACGATTGGGTGAGGTGGTGGCGATTGAAAAATTGCCAGGCCTATACTTAAAAGCACCTTTTGTCGACAATGTGGTGTATTTCGACAATCGTATTTTGACGCTGAACTGGGAAGAGCCAGACCGTTTTATTACGAGTGAAAAGAAAAACGTGCTAGTCGACTCTTTTGTGAAGTGGCGAATTATTGACCCACAGAAATATTATGTGTCTGTAAAAGGGGATGAGGTTCAGGCAGAACGTCGTTTATCGCAAACAGTTAACGACGGCTTGCGTGCTGAATTTGGTAAACGCACTATTCATGATGTAGTGTCAGGTGAGCGTGGCCAAATTATGGAAATTCTCCGCCAACGTGCTGACCGCGATTCACGCCAGATAGGCATTCAGGTATTGGATGTCCGCATCAAACGCGTTGACTTGCCTGAGAATGTAAGTAACTCAGTATACGACCGTATGGAAGCCGAGCGTAAAGGTGTTGCCAACCAATTGCGCTCAGAAGGTTCTGCTGCTGCTGAAAAAATCCGTGCTGATGCTGATAGGCAGCGTGAGGTGATTGTTGCTGAAGCTTTTAAAGAGGCGCAACGAGTTAAGGGTCAAGGCGATGCAAGTGCCGCTGAGATTTACTCTGCTTCATACGGTAAAAATCCTGAGTTCTATGCGTTTTATCGGAGCCTAGAAGCCTACCGTAACAGCTTTAAGAGTAAGAGTGATGTGATGGTGCTTGAGCCTAGCTCGGACTTTTTGAAATATATGCGCAGTTCTGGCGCTAAAAAATAATTGATTTGAGTGCTTATGCGTAATTGGTTGCTGCCTGAATATATTGAAGATGTGTTGCCTGCTGAAGCCGCGCAAATTGAGTCTCTACGTAGATCGTTATTGGATCTGTTGGATGTGCATGGCTATCAACTCGTTATGCCACCGATGTTGGAGTATTTAGAGTCTCTCATTACAGGTGTTGGCCACGATTTGGATCTGGCGACGTTTAAAGTAGTGGATCAGCTTACAGGGCGTCTAATGGGCGTTCGTGCAGATATTACGCCACAAGCTGCCCGTATTGATGCACACATGCTAAATAATCAGGGTGTTACACGTCTTTGCTATGCTGGAAGTGTATTAAGAACCAACCCGGATGGCTTAGCGCGAACGCGTCAACCAATGCAGTTAGGTGCTGAACTGTTTGGCCATGCCGGCATAGAAGCTGATATTGAGATTCAGTGTTTGATGGTCAAAACGCTCCAAGCAGCAGGCGTTAAGGCCTTGCAAATTGATTTCAGCCATGTGGGCATCTTTGATAGCTTAATGAGTAAAGTGCAAGCAAACGATGCGCTTAAGCAGTCTATTTACCAAGCATTGCAAAGCAAAGACCAAACAGAAGTGAAAGCGCTGACTCAAGATTTTGATGCTGAAACGGCTAAAGCCTTGTGCCGTTTAACTGAATTAAATGGCGATACAAGCATTTTGGCAGTTGCTGTAAAAGACTTGCCAAAAACACCTGAAATTACGAGTGCTTTAAACGATTTAACCCAAGTAGCCACGGCGTTGGCTGAGTTGGGTGTCGGTTTAAGTTTTGATTTGGCAGAGCTTCGTGGCTATCATTATCACAGCGGTATGGTGTTCGCATCTTACGCACAAGGCTGTTCGGGTCCATTAGCGTTTGGTGGACGATATGATGAAGTCGGACAAGCCTTTGGTCGATCTCGAGCAGCAACTGGCTTTAGCTTAGATTTGCGGGGTTTGATAACAGCACTTCCGCCTTTGAAGGTGATAAAAGGCATTCTCGCGCCTTATGGAAATGATGCATCTTTATTAAATATAATCAATTCATTAAGATCATCTGGTGATAAGGTGATTCAAGAGCTTCCAGGTCATGATGCGCATATTCAGGAATTGGGTTGCGATAGAAAATTAGTCAATCAAGCAGGTCAATGGCAAGTAGTTTCTGCGAAAGCATTCAAAAAATCAGCAGTACAAAATTAAAAAAAGCACTTAAATATTACTAGGTAGATTATGGCTAAAAATGTTGTTGTTATCGGCACCCAATGGGGCGATGAAGGTAAAGGGAAAATTGTTGATTGGTTAACCGACCATGCGCAAGGCGTGGTGCGCTTTCAAGGTGGTCATAATGCTGGTCATACGTTGGTTGTAGGTCAGGGTGATGCGCAGCGTGTTTATAAGCTTAACTTAGTGCCATCTGGCATTGTTCGACCAGGAGTGAATTGCTATATTGGCAACGGTGTTGTTTTAGATGCCGGACATTTACTCAAAGAGATTAAAGACCTTGAAAATGGCGGGTTGGAAGTTAAAAACCGTCTAAAAGTGAGTCCAGGTTGCCCATTAATTTTGGATTATCACGTTCGACTAGATGTGGCACGTGAATTAAAAAGGGGCGCGGATAGGAAAATTGGCACAACTGGTAAGGGCATTGGCCCAACTTATGAAGATAAGGTAGCTAGACGTGCCTTACGCCTTTATGACTTGTTTTATCCAGAACAATTTACTGAAAAACTCCGAGATGTTTTGGATTACCACAACTTTGTCCTTACAAAATATCTAGGGGCAGAAGCGGTTGATTTTAATCAACAACTTGATTCTGCATTAGCTAAAGCTGAGCATATCAAACCTATGGTCGCAGATATTTCTGCTGCCTTGTATGAAGCTAATAAAGTAGGTCAAAACCTCTTGTTTGAGGGCGCACAAGGTACATTGCTAGACGTTGATCATGGAACATATCCTTATGTAACATCAAGCAACTGTGTGTCTGGACAAGCATCCGCAGGCACTGGTGTTGGTCCAAGTATGTTGCATTATGTCTTGGGGATTACTAAAGCTTACACAACCCGCGTTGGTGGTGGCCCGTTCCCAAGTGAATTGGATATTGATTCTGAAGGGGCCCCAGGCACACAAATGTCCGTAAAGGGCCGGGAAATTGGCACAGTCACTAAACGTAAACGTCGTTGTGGTTGGTTTGATGCTGCGGCATTACGTCGTTCTGCACGCATCAATGGTTTGTCAGGTCTATGTATTACCAAGCTAGATGTGCTTGATGGCATTTCAGAGTTACGTATTTGCACTGGTTATCAGCTTGATGGTAAAACCATTGATATGTTGCCAGTTGGTTCAGATGACGTTGCGCGTTGCCAACCAATTTACGAAACATTGCTAGGCTGGACTGAAAATACCTTTGGCGTTAGCCGCTGGGAAGACTTGCCAGTCAACGCACGTAACTATCTAAAACGCCTAGAAACGTTATGTGAGGTACCTGTAGATATCGTTTCAACGGGTCCTGAACGCGACGAAACTATCTTGTTGCGTCATCCATTTGGGCTTTAATGAAGCCTGTTGAAAAACAGCGCATGGCGTGGGCTTTAACGGGCTCAGGCCACTATTTACGTGAATGCATCGCTATTTTCGATAAGCTAGAAGATGTCGATTTATTTCTAAGTAAAGCGGCCGCTGAAATACTCCAGCAATACGGCTACAAACATAATGCAGGCAAAGTCTATCAAGACAAAACTGCAAGCTCTGTGCCTGTTGAGCTTTTTTATCATGGGGCTTATCACAGCGTGGTAATTGCACCTACAACCTCTAATACTGTCGCCAAAATGGTTTATGGTATCTCAGATAATTTAGTCACCAATATCTTTGCGCAAGCTGGTAAGTGCCGTGTGCCGAGTATTGTGTTTGCTTGCGATACAGAAGATGAGATGGAGTCTGAGGCACCACGGGACAATTTGGTAAAAGTTTATCCGCGTCGTATTGATTTGGAAAATACAGCCAAACTCAAAACATTTGAAGAAACAACAGTGGTCGAGAATATGCAGCAGCTCGATACTGCCATTCAGGCAAGATTAGCATGTCTGAAAGCCTCCTCTTTTTAACAGGTAAGTTGGCCGAAAAGAGCTTGCGTCAAGTATTAGCAAGCATGCAGCCAGCTCCTTTCAAGTATCGCATTACTCAAATTGGCGTATCCGTTGCCGCACTGATGACACCTGAATTGATTGCTAGACGCTTGCCAGAGGTTGGTGATGCGAGCAAAGTAATTGTGCCTGGTTTGTGTTGTGGCGATTTAACGATGCTTGAAGATAAATATGGCGTTCCTGTAGCGCGAGGTCCTTTGGACCTGAAGGATCTACCACAATATTTCGGTCGTGGAGAAAAATTGCCTGACTTATCCAAATATGATGTCAAAATCTTCGCTGAAATCGTCGATGCGCCGCAATTAAGTATTGAGGCCATATTGGCGCGCGCTCAATATTTTCAAGCGCAGGGTGCTAATGTCATTGATCTAGGCTGTTTGCCAAACACGCCTTTCCCACACCTAGCTGACGCAATTAAAACGCTGAAAGCCGCTGGCGTTAATGTGAGCGTTGATTCTTTAAACGTGGATGATTTATTGCTTGCAGGTAAGTCGGGCGCGGATTATCTTCTGAGCCTCACTGAGCATACCTTGTGGATTGCAGAGGAGGTTAGTGCGACCCCTGTATTGATCCCTTCAAAACTAGGCAGTTTGCCATCCTTATACCGCGCTATCGAAGGTATGCAGAAAATTTCCAAGCCATTCATTGCTGATGCTATCCTTGACCCGATTCCTTTTGGATTTACTGAGTCCATCGTTCGTTATCAAAAGCTACGTAAACGTTATCCTGATATTCAAATCATGATGGGCGTGGGTAATATTACAGAGCTTACCGATGCCGACACCACAGGCATTAATGCCATTTTATTTGGCATTATTAGTGAATTAAAGATCAATGCGGTATTAGCAACCTCTGTTAGCCCACATGCGATTAATGCAGTTGCTGAAGCGGATGTGGCAAGGCGCATGATGTTTGCCGCACGTGAAGAAAATCGCTTGCCTCGCGATTACACCCTAGGCTTATTAGGTTTGCATGACCGTAGGCCTTTCACTTATACGCTAGAAGAAATCGCAGAATTCGCAGCTCAAATCAAAGACCCGAGCTTTAGAGTTCAAATTAGCAAAGAGGGTATGCATATCTACAATCGTGATGGCCTATTTAGCGACATTGATCCATTTAAGTTATATTCGCATTTAAAGGTTGAAGGTGATGCTTCTCATGCTTTCTATTTAGGCGTGGAGCTAGCAAGGGCACAAATCGCATGGCAACTTAAAAAGCGCTACATCCAAGATGAAGAGCTAACATGGGGCGTAAACACCCACGAGAGTAGTCAAGAGGGAAAAACGGCTCATCGTGAAGCTTCAATGAAGGAAAAGAAGCAAAAGCCATGAGTATCCTTAATAAGAGCTCAGAAAAAATTAACGAAATTATCCTCATCACAGAGTGTGAAGATGGATCAACATACATCGCGCCATTTGGGGTGCGTGAACGTGATGGCTTAATCTTAATCGCGCCGTTTAGGCCGTCCGTCAGCTTGGATAATTTATTGAGTGGGCGACGTGCAACCATTAATACAACGGATGATGTACGCGTGTTCGCTGGCGCATTAACTGACAGACGCCATTGGAAGGTACAAGATAAAGCAGGGGCTATGGTGCTTGAATTCGCATTAGCGTATAAAACGCTTAAGCTTGAAAAAGTGGAAGATGATATTCAACGCCCTCAACTTTATTTTAAAGTTATTAGAGAAGAGATGCTTAAACCTTTCCAAGGATACAACCGCGCGCAAGCAGCAGTGCTGGAGTTGTGCGTTCTTGTAAGTCGGTTAAATATGTTACCGATAGAAAAAATCAGTTCCGAAATGGATTATCTCAGTATTGTCATTGAAAAAACAGCAGGGGATATAGAACAGGAGGCTTGGAGTTGGTTAGTTGAAGCAGTTGAAAACCATCGCGCTCAATTATCGAGGGGTGATATTGCTTAAGGCGCCATCGTCAATCAAGATGTTGGCAAGCGTCACAAGCGTCGAGGAGGCGCTAATGGTGCTTGATGCTGGCATAGATATGATAGACCTCAAAAATCCAGTTGAAGGGACACTAGGTGCGCTTGATCATGCTTTGGTGAAAGATATTGTGCAGGCGGTTAATCACCGAAGTTCGGTAAGCGCGACGATTGGTGATTTGCCGATGCAGGCTAGCTTAATAGTCGATGCAACGAAGTCAATGCTTGATACAAGCGTTGATATTGTAAAGATTGGATTTTTTGGTCAATCGCATCACGGGCAATGTTTGGATGCTTTGCGAACTTTGACACGGGGAACTAAGCTCATTGCAGTCTTGTTCGCTGATGAAAGTCCTGATTTAAGATTGTTGCCCGTGATCGCTCAAGCTGGTTTTTATGGCGTGATGCTCGACACTGCAAATAAAAGTCATGGCCATTTGCAAACGCATTTAAATTTAAACTCTCTGAATCGCTTTGTGATTATGGCTAAAAATCTAGGTCTTGAGGCTGGCTTAGCTGGCTCACTTCAGATGAGCCACATTCCAGATTTGTTAAAAACCCACCCATCCTATTTGGGTTTTAGAGCAGCCCTATGTGGAAATGCTCAAAGAACTTCTCATTTAGAGCCGGATAAAGTTAGAGCGATTAAAAAAATGTTTTCTTGAGAATATTTTTTGTTAATCCTGTATTAGATTGAAAATTAAATACCAGGTGTAGTATTGGCATTTATTTAATTTATTAATAAGGAGGTTGAAGAAGGTCGTCTGAAAGCAGTTGGTAAAGGTGAGTCTGAGACGATTGTTGCTTGTGACGGAGTTAAAGGTAAAAAACTGATCGTATGTTTACAGCCTAATCGTCGTGTGGTTTTATCTGCTGAAAAACTACGTGAAAGCGCTTGTAAATAACTTATAATATGATTTAATTAAAGCCCCGCTTAGTCGGGGCTTTTTTTATGCGAAAAATATGACTGATACCATTAAAATAAATGTAGATTTGATGATTGAAGCTAAGTGGCTTGTGCCTGTGACTCCAAGCAATAAAGTGTTGGAACAACAGACCGTAGTTGTTCATCAAGGCTGCATTATTGAGCTTGCTCCAATGCCGATAGCAAGAGCACGATATTCAGCGAATAAGACGGTAGTGCTAGATGAGCACGTGTTAATTCCAGGATTGATTAACCTGCATACCCACGCTGGGATGACGTTGATGCGTGGCCTGGCTGACGATATTCCTTTGATGCCTTGGTTGCAAAATCACATTTGGCCCGCTGAGCAGCAAATCGTTTCTGAAAAGTTTGTGCACGATAGCGCCTTATTCGGCTGTGCTGAAATGCTGTCTGGTGGAGTAACTTGCTTTAATGATATGTATTTTTTTCCTCAAGCAACTGCAGAGGCTGTTTTGCAAGCCGGGATGCGTGCCCAGCTTGGCTTGGTGGTTTTGGAGTTTCCAACCAATTATGCCAATAATGCAGACGACTATCTTGAAAAGGGCTTATTGATTCGCGACGCTTGGCGAGGCAATCCATTGTTATCAGCCAGTTTGGCGCCTCATGCTCCTTATACCGTTTCGGATGCGACCTTTGAGAAAGTGATTACCTATGCGGAACAACTAGGTTTAGGTGTTCATACCCACCTTCATGAAACAAAAGTTGAAATCGCTGAGAGCATTGAAAAGCACGGTGTGCGTCCAATTAGACGCATGGCTAATTTGGGACTTTTGGGACCTAGTTTTACTGCTGCACATTGCGTGCAAATCAATAATGAAGATTTTGATTTATTAAGTGCACATGGCGCGCATGTAGCCCATTGCCCAAGCTCTAACGCAAAGCTAGCAAGTGGTATTGCACCAATTAATCAAATGTTAAACGCTGAAATTAATGTGGGATTGGGCACGGATGGCGCTGCAAGCAACAATCGTCAAGATATGTTCACGGAAATGCGCCTAGCTGCTTTATTGTCCAAAGCCGTTACAGAAGATGCAACAAGTATTCCAGCGGTGCAAGCTTTAGAAATGGCAACTATCAATGGCGCTAGGGCATTGGGTTTAGATCATCAAATCGGCTCAATCGAAGTTGGTAAGCTTGCTGATTTAACTGCTGTACGCATTGCCGATGTGGAAACTTTACCTTGCTTCGACCCTCTGTCTCATTTGATATACGCTTGCGGCCGAGAGCATGTCAGTCATGTTTGGGTGGCGGGAGATTTGCGTTTTGAGCGCTCAAGCCAACAAGCGGGCTTGTATGCCAATATTGAACCTAACGAATTAAAGGAAATTGCATTGCTATGGAAATCGAAATTGAATCAACACAAAGCGTGAACGTCGATCCAGCAGAGCTTGAAAAGTTCGCAAGCCTAGCGCACCGTTGGTGGGATAAAACCAGTGAATTTAAGCCTTTGCATGCTATCAATCCCCTACGATTAAAATTTATTGATGATCTGGTTGGCTTAGACGGCAAGCGTGTGCTAGATGTTGGCTGTGGCGGTGGCATCCTCTCCGAGTCTATGGCGGAGAAGGGCGCTGATGTCACAGGGATCGATTTGGGCGATAAAGCACTTAAAGTGGCTAAGTTGCACCAATTGGAATCAGGCTCAAAAGTTGATTACCGTTTGGTTTCGGTTGAGCATTTAGCCAAAGAACAGCCAGCTAGCTTTGATGTGGTGACTTGTATGGAAATGCTGGAGCACGTGCCAGATCCTGAAGCGATCGTTCGTGCTTGCGCGCAATTAGTGAAGCCGGGTGGTTCGGTCTTTTTTTCTACCATCAATCGCAATCCTAAATCTTATCTATTTGCAGTGATTGGCGCAGAATATATACTCAACATGCTGCCAAAGGGCACGCATGAGTATCAAAAGTTTATTAAACCATCAGAGCTGTCATCGTGGGCACGTTATGTCGGCCTAAATGTCGGTCAGCTCAAAGGCATGGGATATAACCCATTAATAGACCATTATTCATTGGTCGACAACGTTTCTGTCAATTACCTCATTCATACACTCAAGTCTTAATATGATTCTATTTGATCTTGATGGAACGCTTGTTGATACCGCGCCAGACCTTGGTTATGCGCTCAATTTGCAACGCGAGCATCATGGCCTAGCGCATTTGCCTATGGAGGCAATTCGTCCTTTCGCATCCCACGGCTCAAAGGGATTACTAAATATCGGTTTCGATTTAACTCCTGACGATGAAACTTTTGAGGCGATGCGGGTTGAATATTTAGATTTATACGACCAAGTATTTACGAGATCACCAGTGCTATTTGATGGGGTGACTGAACTGCTTGCAGGACTCCAAAAACTTGATATTAGATGGGGTGTAGTGACGAATAAACCTAGACGTTTTGCCGCGCCATTGATCGAGTCAATGCACCTTAGCAACTCAATGACATGCTTGGTCTGTGGTGATGATGCGCCATTACCTAAGCCAGCGCCCGACACCTTATTTATGGCATGTGAACAGTCCTTGGTAAAGCCTGAGCATTGTTTATATGTGGGAGATGCAGAGCGAGATGTTAAGGCGGGTAATGCTGCAGGGATGAAAACAGTTGTAGCCTTGTGGGGCTACCTTGATGTTACTGATAGACCAATGAATTGGGGTGCTAATTTTGCAATTAATTACCCATCAGAACTCATTGCTTTGATGGACTAAAGCTCTTAACTAAACATTTCCGTGAGGGTTTTTTCTAGCGCCTCAATTGCATCATCACTTAACTTAATGCCACTTTTCCCTGAAATTAAAAATACATCTTCAGCGCGTTTTCCCAAAGTGTTAATTTTGGCGGTTTGAATATGCACCTCATGAATGAGGAAAGCGTGTGCAATCATCGAGAGAAGGCCTGGACGATCTCCAGCAACTATTTCGAGCTTGTGCTTATTGCTAGCAAGCACAGTCTCAACCGTCACCTTGCATTTAATCGGCATGTGTTTCACTTGCCTGCTTAGCCTGCCTTTTGCAGGAGCGTTTTGCGAAGTATTGCTGCGCAAACTTTCACCTAATTCGTACTCGATATAATTCAATAAGTCACGATAGCTAATAGATTTATCACTATGATCTAAAACTAAAAAACTATCTAATGCATAAGCGTTTTGAGAAGTGTAAATTTTTGCTTCTAAAATGGTGTAGCCAATACGCTCGAAGAAGCTGCAAATGCAGGCAAATAGATCATCCCTATCTGGCGTGTAAATCATCACCTGAATACCATCTCCAGATGGGCTTAACCTAGCTCTAACAATAGGTTCTTCTGTATCGACATGCCTCAATAGCAGCCTGCTATGCCAAGCAATTTCTTGGCTGGTGTGTCTAAGGAAATACTGCTCACCTAAATTATTCCATAGTGGCAAATAAGAGCGCTCCAAGATGCTGTAATGATTAAGCGTAGCTTGCGCCTCAGCTTTACGAACCGCCAACTCATCCATTCTGCCAACCGCATTCCCATTGAGCAGGCGCTGTGAACTTAAAAATAATGATTCTAGTAGCTTTGCTTTCCAAGCATTCCAAACCTTTGGACTTGTGCCGCGAATGTCTGCAACGGTGAGCAGGTAAAGTGCTGTTAAGTGACGCTCGTCTCTCATTAGTAATGAAAACTCGTCAATCACCTGCGGTTCTGACAAATCAGACTTTTGCGCAATGCTTGACATGGTGAGGTGCAAGCCCACCATCCAGGCGACTAATTGACAGTCTTCTTTGCTGAGCCCGTGTTGCTTACAAAAACGTTTTGCATCAGATGTGCCAAGCTTAGAATGGTCTCCACCACGTCCTTTTGCAATGTCATGGAAAAGGGCGCCTAAGTAAAGTAAGTGGGGCTTATCAAAAGCCCCAAATAACTTGCTGCACAGAGGAAATTCATGGTTAAACGCCTTTATTGAAAATCGCTCTAAGTTGCCAAGCACATGTAAGATGTGTTCGTCGACGGTATATACATGAAATAAATCATGCTGCATCTGACCTATAATTCGTCCAAAAGCGGCAATGTAATTGCCGAGCACACCATAACGGTTCATGCGTTTGAGCGTTTCAGTCACGCCGCTAGGCTGTTTGAGCATCTCAATAAACAAAGCTTTGTTTTTAGCGTTTTGCCTAAAGTCACGATTTACTAAGTTTTTGACGCGCTGTAATGTACGCAGTAACGTTGCACTAATGCCTGTCAACTCGGGATGTTGTTGTAGTAATAAGAATATCTCAAAAATACATGAAGGGCTACGTTGAAACAGAGTATTAGATTTTGCGTTTAGCAGACCATTGTAAGACTCAAAGCGAGCGTTAAGAGTTTTAACTTCAACAGTCTCGGGCAACGCTAACTCCTTAAGGAGTTTGAGTAAGATTTCATTAAACAGGCCAACCGCTTTTGCGCTTTTGTAATAATCGCGCATCAATTGTTCACTGGCGCGGTATCGCTTGGTATTGCTAAACCCTAAGTCTTCTGCGAGAGCATTTTGTAAATCAAAAATAAGCCTGTCTTCTCGGCGATTGGCCATGTAGTGCAGACGAATACGTAGCATTTGCAAGTGTTGCTCATGCTTAGTAATTTGTCTTAGCTCGGCCTGACTAATCAGGTCGCGCTTAACCAACGCTTTCAAAACACCCCCCATATTTAGGCTACGTAAAATCCACAGCACAACTTGTAAATCGCGAAGGCCACCAGGGCTTTCTTTGATATTGGGCTCTAGGTTATATTCCGTATCATGAAAGCGAGCGTAGCGTTGTTCCTGTTCATGAAGCTTGGCTTTAAAAAAAGCGCCGACATCCATCGCGTTTGACATTTGAACTTGCAAGTTTGCAAATAGAGAGGGATTGCCAACAATGAAGCGGGATTCAAGCAAGTTGGTTTGAACGGTGACATCTTTTTTTGCTTCAGTAATGCATTCGTCTAGATTTCGAACACTATGTCCAACTGTTAATCCAATGTCCCAAAACAAGCCAACTACACGCTCAACTTTTGCATTAAGGCTCGCGGCAGGATTGTTGGGTAACAAAATTAGTAAATCAACATCAGAATGGGGAAATAGCTCACCTCGACCATAACCACCAACCGCAACAATGCAACCCAAAGCACTTAAGTCAAATTGAAACCAAATCTGCTGAAGCACATCATCAACAAGCTTAGATTGTTGTTTGAGCAGCTTGCGAGTATTGTTGTGCTGAAAAAAGTCTTCACGAAGTAGAGCCTGATTCCGCTTTAGGCTTTCACGCCATGCTTTAGCGTGACTTTCTTCTTGGCTCTGTGTTTGATTGAGCTGCATCAGGCGATATTAGTTATTGATGAAACTAGGTGCTAATGGCGTGCCTTCAGATACTGTCATTACTTCGTAACCATTTGGTGTGACTAAAATAGTATGCTCAAACTGCGCTGATAGGCTGTGGTCTTTGGTGACAACAGTCCAGCCGTCGCCAAGCTGCTTGATAAAGCGTTTGCCTGCGTTAATCATCGGTTCAATAGTAAATATCATGCCTACTTGCAATTTAAGTCCTGTGCCCGCTTTACCATAATGAAGCACTTGCGGGTCTTCGTGGAATTTCTTGCCAATCCCATGTCCGCAAAACTCTTGCACCACACTAAAGCCATTTTTTTCTGCATAAGATTGTATTGCATAGCCAATGTCGCCTAAAGTGGCGCCAGGCCTCACTTTCGCAATACCCAGCCACATACATTCGTAAGTCACTTCACATAAGCGTTTAGCTTGGATGGATGGCTCCCCTACATAAAACATACGGCTTGTGTCGCCGTGATAGCCATCTTTAATGACCGTTATGTCTAGATTCACCACATCGCCATTTTTAAGCACTTTTTCACCAGGTACGCCATGACAAATCTGATGATTAACTGAGGTGCAAATGGATTTAGGGTATGGTACATGGCCAGGTGGGGCATAGTTAAGCGGCGCTGGGATGCTCTTTTGAACTTTTACCATATAATCATGGCATAACTTGTCTAGGTGGCCCGTTGTTACCCCTGTTTTTACATAAGGGGTGATAAAATCAAGCACTTCAGAAGCCAGCTTGCCGGCGATGCGCATTTTTTCGATGTCTTGTTCGTTTTTGATCGTAATTGCCATAGTTCAAACTTAAAGCCATTCAGGCTGAGGTTTTCCTTGAGTTTCGAGATGTGCTTATGGTAGCATACCGCAACCGTTTAGCTGGCAAGCAATCAGCAAAACGGTAATGATTAAAATACTGGTGAGTGACAGGATTTAATCAAATTTATTAATAACTTAGCTTGATAAATTAATTTTTTGCAGTTTTTGCATCAATAATTTTTTAAATACATCATGCTCCTCGTACAGGGTGTTCGCTTAGGCGAATGTTGTTGGGAGTATGTGAGCTATAACCCTTACTGGAGACTTTTATGTCCGTTACTATGCGTGAAATGTTGGAAGCTGGAGTTCACTTCGGCCACCAAACCCGTTACTGGAACCCAAAAATGGCACCATTTATTTTTGGTGATCGCAACAAAATCCATATCGTTAACTTAGAAAAAACTTTGCCTTTGTTTGAAGATGCATTGAAATATGTGCGTCAAATTTCAGCAAACAAGGGTCGAATTCTGTTCGTCGGCACAAAGCGTCAAGCTCGTGACATCATGCAAGAAGAAGCGATTCGTTCAAACTGTGCTTACGTGAACTATCGCTGGTTGGGCGGTATGTTGACTAACTTCAAAACAGTTAAACAATCGATCAAGCGTTTAACCGACTACGAAGCTATGCTACAAGATGGTAGTTTGGAAAAGTTCGGAAAAAAAGAAGCTTTGGGCTACAAACGTGAAGTTGAAAAACTTTCACGCTCTATCGGTGGCATTAAAGAAATGGGTGGCTTGCCTGATGCGATTTTCATCGTTGACGTAGGTCATGAAAGCGGCGCTGTGACTGAAGCTGCTAAGCTTGGCATTCCAGTCATCGGTGTTGTTGATACAAACAACTCACCAGATGGCGTAACTTACGTTATCCCGGGTAACGATGACTCAAGCCGTGCTATTCGCTTGTACGCTCGTGGTATTGCTGATGCTGTATTAGAGGGTCGGAACCAATTTATTGCTGAGATTGTTAAATCTGCAGAGGAAGAAGCAGTTGTTGAAGCAACTGAAGAAGCTGCGGCAGAGTAATCCCTTGTTAAAAAGGGGCTTAGGCCCCTTTTTTTGTATCTAATACTTTTGAATGAAACGGCTTTTAAGTGAACGCACCCTTAAGCCGAGATTATATTTAAGGAGTTTTAAATGGCTGAAATTACCGCATCAATGGTAAAAGAATTACGTGAGCGCACTGATGCTCCGATGATGGACTGTAAAAAAGCGTTGTCAGAAGCTGAAGGCGATATGGACCGTGCTGAAGAGATTCTACGCGTGCGTTTTGGCAACAAAGCAAGCAAGGCTGCTGACCGTGTTGCTGCTGAAGGTACAGTTGGCGTTAGCATCAGTGCTGATGGCAAAACTGGTGCAATGATTGAAGTGAACTCTGAAACCGACTTCTGTGCTAAGAATGATGACTTCTTAACTTATGTGCGTGAATTAGCTTCTGTCGTTGAAAAAAACAACCCAGCTAACATCGAAGCAGTTTCAACGTTGCCTATGAATGGCAGCACAGCAGAAAACGTTCGTACACAACTGGTTGGTAAAATTGGTGAGAACATTACACCGCGTCGTTTTGTTCGTTTAGCTGCTCAAGGTAAATTGGCTACTTACGTTCACGGTAGCAAAATTGGTGTCATCGTTGACGTTATTGGCGGTGACGAAACGCTCGGTAAAGATATCGCCATGCACATCGCTGCTGCGAAACCAAAGTCATTGGATGCTAGTGGCGTTGATGCAGCATTGATCGAAGCTGAACGTCGTGTTGCGATCGAAAAAGCAAAAGAAGCTGGCAAGCCAGATGCAATGCTTGAGAAAATCGCTGACGGTACTGTGCAAAAATTCTTGAAAGAAGTCACATTGCTTAGCCAAAACTTCGTTAAAGATGACAAGCTAACAGTTGATCAACTGTTGAAATCCAAAGGCGCTTCAATTGCTTCATTCACGATTTACACTGTGGGTGAGGGCATCGAAAAAGTGGTTATTGATTTCGCTGCTGAAGTTGCTGCTGCTGCTAAGCTATAAAAAATAATTGTGTAGCGGATTTTTAGCGCCACAATGTTGTAAACTCTAAAAACGATGATATCCAAGAAGAACTTGGCGTCATCGTTTTGTACAATAGAACAGGAGTTTTATACCGTGTCTGCACAAACGCCAAAATACAAACGCATCTTATTAAAACTTTCTGGCGAGGCTCTCATGGGTGATGATGCTTACGGCATCAATCGCGCCACCATCAATCGTATCGTTGGTGAAGTTAAAGAGGTCGTTGATTTGGGTGTGCAAGTAGCGGTAGTGATTGGTGGCGGTAATATTTTCCGTGGTGTTGCCCCAGCAGCCGAAGGCATGGATAGAGCTACCGCCGATTACATGGGGATGCTCGCTACGGTGATGAACGCCTTAGCACTTCAAGATGCAATGAAACACATTGGTTTAGTCAGTCGTGTTCAATCAGCACTCAATATCGAGCAAATTGCAGAGCCTTATATTCGAGGCAAGGCCATTCGATATTTAGAAGAGGGTCGTGTGGTTATTTTTGGGGCCGGCACAGGCAACCCATTCTTTACGACCGATACAGCAGCAGCTTTACGCGGTCTTGAAATGAGTGCAGAAATTGTGATTAAGGCTACAAAAGTTGATGGTATTTACACGGACGACCCTAAAACAAATCCCGATGCAATGCGCTACACCACAGTTTCATTTGATGAAGCCATTGGTAAGAATCTAAAAGTGATGGATGCCACTGCTTTAACGCTATGTCGCGACCAAAATCTTCCAATTTCAGTATTTAGTATATTCAAGCAAGGTGCATTGAAGCGCGTGGTGATGGGTGAAGATGAAGGTACTAAAGTTTTAGCTTAAGAGTTTTAACTTAAACTACCCTAATCAAACATCCAATTAAGTTATTAGCAAGGAGAATTAAATGTTAGCTGAATTAAGAACTAATGCAGAACAAAAGATGCAAAAGTCGCTAGATGCCCTTAAAAATGATTTGGGCAAAGTGCGCACAGGTCGTGCTCACACAGGCCTTTTAGATCATGTAATGGTTGAATATTACGGCTCCATGGTGGCTGTAAACCAAGTGGCTAATGTAACATTAGGCGATGCCCGAACAATTAACGTGCAACCTTATGAAAAGCCAATGATAGGTAAGGTTGAAAAAGCCATTCGTGATGCTGATCTAGGCCTTAACCCAGCCACCAATGGCGATTTAATTCGTGTTCCCATGCCGATGTTAACCGAAGAGCGTCGAAGGGATCTGATTAAAGTAGTACGTACAGAAGGCGAAAATGCAAAGGTTGCATTGCGTAATATTCGCCGTGACGCGAATGATGCGCTAAAAAAAATGATTAAGGACAAAGATATCAGTGAGGATGATGAGCGTCGTTCGCAAGACGAGATTCAGAAAATTACTGATAAAAATGTGGCGGAAGTTGACAAAATGCTTCATGCCAAAGAAACAGATTTGATGGCAGTATAAGCTGACTTTAATGAAGAATTTTATATTCAATATGGAGCTTTAATTGGGTATATTCTCGAGCTCAACGAGCTCTATTCCTGAAGTGATTGAAATCCCACGCCACATTGCGATAATCATGGATGGAAATGGGCGTTGGGCTAAAAAACGTTTTCTACCTCGCGTTGCAGGACATAAAGTTGGGGTCGAGACAATCCGAGCTATTGTTAATCAATCTATAGATATGGGGGTTAAGTATCTGACATTGTTTGCATTTAGTAGCGAAAATTGGCGTAGACCCCCTAAAGAAGTTAGCTTTTTGATGGGCTTATTCAGGGTAGTGCTAATAAAAGAAGCGGTCAAGTTTAACGAGAGTAATGTTCGTTTTGTGATGATTGGAGATCGATCCCGTTTCAGTTTATCCGTAGTTGCTGAAATCGAAAAAGCTGAGCGATTAACATCTAGCAATACAGGACTGACGCTCACGATTGCAGCTAATTATGGTGGGAGATGGGATGTGCTTCAGGCTTTTAATGCTATGCAAACAGCTCATCCGGAATTGGCTAGTCAATATAGAGAAGCTGACTTAAGTCCATACTTTTCAATGCATTACGCTCCGGAACCAGATTTATTTATACGTACAGGAGGTGAGAAGCGAATTAGCAATTTCTTGCTTTGGCAATTAGCGTATACCGAGCTATATTTTACAGATACTCTTTGGCCTGACTTTGATAATAGTGCGTTCAAGCTAGCGATCAAATCCTATCAACAACGTGAGCGTCGCTTTGGGCGCACCAGTGAACAGTTAAGATAGTACCGATGCTCAAAACCCGCCTCATTACCTCTTTTTTACTCATCACGAGCTTTTTAGCAGCGCTAATTTATTTCCCCACAAATTATTGGAATGTTTCAATGACGGCTATGCTCGCAATTGCGATACGGGAATGGGCATTAATGTCCAACTTTAGCAAAGCAGCACAATGGACGTTTGCCGGCTTAATTTTTATTACGGGGGTGTATGTTGTTTTTAACCAACAACTACTTCTAACCAACTTGATTCTAATGGCGATGCCAATTTCAGTATTATTTTGGCTCATTGTCGTTCCAGTTCTTTTATGGTCCCAAATTCACATCAAAAATTCTTGGTTAATGGGGCTCACTGGATTAGTTGCATTAGTTCCATTTGGTCTTGCCATGATAGGTTTAAGGGATTTTAACCCTTTTATACTGCTTGGCATCGCAATGATTGTGTGGATTGCCGACAGTGCAGCCTACTTTACTGGCAAGCGCTATGGCAAACATAAGCTTGCACCACTGGTCAGTCCAGGGAAAACATGGGAAGGGGTTGCAGGCGCCTGGTTAGCAACATCCATTTATGCTTTAATCATGATCAAAATTACGGGACTAAGTTACTGGTTTATTTTATTATTCTGGGCATTGATGGCAATGAGTATTTTGGGTGATTTATTTGAGTCACTGATCAAGCGACAAGCTGGCGTCAAAGACAGCGGCAACCTATTACCTGGTCATGGCGGGTTGTTAGATCGGGTTGATGGTTTAATGCCTGTTGTGCCTTTTGTGGTTTTTATCATGATGCTTCCAATCTACATTCGGTATATTTTAACTAATGCCTAAATTGCAGCACGTCACCATACTCGGTGCGACAGGTACTATAGGCGTCAATACCCTGGATGTCATTTCACAGCATCCTCATCGGTTTGAAGTATTTGCATTAACAGCTAATCAAAACGTTGATGCTTTATTCAGTCAATGCCAAAAATTTAATCCTCGCTATGCTGTTATGCTCGAAGAGCATGCGTCTGAGCAGTTATCTGTTAAGTTAAAAGAAGCAGGCAGCCCAACCGAAGTGCTTCATGGAATGTCGGCATTAGAGTTTGTTTCCGCGCATGAAAAAGTCGATGCTGTGATGGCCGCGATTGTCGGCTCTGCGGGCTTGAAGCCAGCCATTGCAGCGGCGAAAGCTGGAAAGCGCATTTTGTTGGCCAACAAAGAAACGCTTGTAATGGCCGGTAGTATTTTTATGCAAGCTGTAGAAGAGGGCGGTGCGACACTGCTACCAATTGATAGTGAGCATAACGCGATATTCCAAGTTATGCCACAGGGCAAATTCGCAAGCTTAATTGACGGCGGCGTTAAAAAAATTCTTCTTACTGCATCTGGTGGGCCGTTTCGCAAAGCAAGTTCGGACGAGCTTAAGCGCGTTACACTAAAACAGGCTTTGAATCATCCTAACTGGGTGATGGGGCCAAAAATCACCATCGATTCGGCAACGCTCATGAATAAAGGCTTAGAAGTTATAGAGGCGCATTGGCTGTTTAACGCCTCACCAGCGCAAATTGAGGTGGTGGTGCATCCTCAAAGCGTAATTCACTCCATGGTTGAATATATTGATGGCTCCGTGCTTGCCCAGCTAGGTAATCCCGATATGCGCACGCCAATCGCTTATGCCTTGGGCTATCCAGAGCGCATGCAAAGTGGTGTTAGTTCACTCGATTTATTCAAAATTGCACGACTAGATTTTGAGGCACCTGATACACAAAAATTCCCATGTCTACGATTGGCCTTTGATGCATTAAAAACTGGCGGTAATGCCGCAGCGATTATGAATGCAGCTAATGAAGTTGCTGTAGAAGCGTTTATCAAAGAAAAAATCGGCTTTACAGATATTCCTGCACTCATTGAATCAGTCTTAGAAAATAGCCAAATTAAAGCTGTCTCGGATTTGGAAATGCTAATTACCTCCGACCAAGAAGCAAGAATTTCTGCTGAAGCATGGGTGAAAAGCTTCGTATGATCACCTTGCTTGCCTTTGTATTCACATTAGCGATTTTAATTGCCATTCATGAGTTCGGACATTATCAAGTTGCCAAATGGTGCGGCGTTAAGGTGCTTAAGTTTTCATTAGGCTTTGGCCGTCCGATTTTCTCTAGAAAGTTTGGCCAAGACCAAACTGAGTTTGTGATCTCTGCATTGCCATTCGGCGGCTTCGTCAAAATGTTGGATGAGGGTGAAATTTCCGAAAATGAAAAATTATTATTAAATCACCAAGACCTAAATCGAGCCTTTAACCGCCAAAGTGTTGTTAAGCGGATTGCGATTGTGGCAGCAGGTCCCATTGCTAATCTCTTACTCGCTGTTGCCTTGTATTGGGTGTTAATGTTGCAGGGCACGACCGGTCTGAAGCCCGTCTTAGCAGAGGTTCCGAAATCATCACCAGCAAGCATCGCTCAACTACATCAGGGTGATTTGGTTGTAAGCGTTGCTGGGGAGCCAGTTAAATTATGGCAAGACCTTCAATGGGTACTCATTCGTCATGCGTTTAAAACGCAGGCTATCGAGATTGAAACACTGGATGATCAACATACCTTACACCTAAATAAAATCGATATCTCAAGCATTACAGAGGCTGATTTAGATAAGGATTTTTTATCAAAACTAGGACTTCAGTCTAAGCACCCTAAAGTGTTGCCAATTATTGGCTCGGTATTGAAAGATACGCCTGCAGAGAATGCTGGGTTACAAGCAGGCGATAGAGTGACCAATGCCGATGGAGTAATTATTGAGGATTGGGAAACGCTTGTGAAAATCATTCAATCAAGCCCAGATAAAAATTTACTACTTAATGTACAAAGGTCAAATCAAAAATTAATGATTAATGTATTACCCAAGGGCATAAACAAAAATGGTAAAAAAACAGGCCAAATTGGCGCATCAGTTTTGGTTGATGAAACATTGATGGCTGATTATTTAATAACCTTCCATAGATCGCCTGGGGAGGCATTGCTGAAAGCAATTGAAAAAACCTATGAAACGGCTACATTTAGTTTAAAGATGCTAGGTAATATACTGACAGGAAAGATCTCAATCAAGTCGATTAGCGGCCCAGTCACGATTGCCACTTATGCAGGTCAAAGTGCGCATTTGGGAACAAACGCGTTCATAGCCTTTTTAGCAGTGATTAGCATCAGCCTTGGCGTGTTAAATATCCTGCCAATCCCTGTGTTGGATGGGGGGCATTTGTTGTATTATATGGTTGAATTAATCAAGGGAAGCCCTGTTTCCGAGCAAACGATGGAAGTTGGTCAGCGCATTGGATTAGCAATCTTAGGATTGCTCATGGTCTTTGCCTTATATAATGATATTAATAGATTAATAGCGGGCTAAGGCTTAATGATTTCTAAAGAAAAATTACGTGCAAAATTAAAGCAATTTCCGCTAGCGGTGATTGGACTTTATGCTTCAAGTGCATTTGCAATGGACCCGTTTGTCGTAAAAGATATTCGCGTAGAAGGCATTCAGCGTACAGAAGCTGGCACGGTTTTTAGTTACTTGCCTGTAAAAGTCGGTGAAACCATGGATGACGATAAGGCTACGCAAGCAATTAAGTCACTCTATGGAACAGGATTTTTCAAGGATGTGCGCGTAGAAGCCGATCAAGACGTTCTGGTCGTTACTGTTAAAGAGCGCTCAGCGATTGCACAAATCACTTTCAACGGTAATAAATCATTTCCAACAGATAAAATGAAAGAAGGGCTCAAGCAAATTGGCCTTTCTGAAGGACTTATTTTTGATAAGTCGATGCTAGACCGTGCAGAGCAAGAAATTAAGCGACAGTACCTGTCACAAGGAAAGTATGGCGCAAGTGTTAAAGCATCAGCAAGTCCATTAGAACGTAATCGTGTTGGTCTTCGTTTCGAAATTGAAGAGGGTGCAGTTTCCAAAATCAGAAGTATCAATATCGTTGGCAACCAAGCGTTTACTGAAGATGAATTGCATCAGCAATTTAAGCTTACAACACCAGATTGGATGACATGGTGGAGTAAGAATGATCAATACTCAAAACAAAAGCTCACCGCAGACTTAGAGGCTATGCGTTCTTTTTATATGAACCAAGGCTATTTAGAGTTCAATATTGATTCAACTCAAGTATCTATCACGCCAGACAAACGCGATATTTACATCACAGCGAATATTACTGAGGGTGAAAAGTACACGGTGACGGGCATTAAAGTGGCTGGCGATACCATCATTCCAGAGGATGATCTTCGTAAGCTAATTGGCTTAAATGCTGGCGATACTTTTAACCGTCAAAAAGTGACCACGTCGACCAAGGCGATGAGTGACCGCTTAGGTAACGAAGGATACGCGTTTGCTAATGTGAATGCAGTACCGGAAGTGGATAAAGAGAAGCATACGGTAGCATTTACCTTTATGGTGGATCCTGGTCGCCGCGTTTACGTGCGTCGCATCAACCTAACTGGCAATACTAGAACGCGGGATGAAGTCATTCGACGTGAAATGCGTCAGATGGAATCATCATGGTATGGCGCAGACAAAATTACGCGTTCTAAGCAACGTTTGGATCGTTTGCAATACTTCTCAGATGTAAACCTCGAGACGCCAGCTGTTCCTGGCACATCTGATCAAGTGGATGTTAACGTTAAAGTCACAGAAAAATCAACAGGTAGCATTATGTTTGGCGCAGGCTTGTCTAGTTATGAAGGTATTTTGTTGGGTGTGACAGTCAATCAAAACAACTTCTTAGGTACAGGTAATCGAGTAGCTGCGCAAGTTAATACCGGTAAGATCAATACTGTTTACTCATTGTCTTACACCGACCCATACTTTACACCTGATGGTATTAGTCGAACATTTAATATTTACCGTCGAGATGTGGATACAACTCGTATGTCAATTGCCACTGGTTCTTATCAGACTTCATCATACGGCGGTGGCATTTCATTTGGTATGCCCCTAAATGAACGTGATTCAGTTAATGCCGGCATTTCGTTCGATTACACTGACGTAACACTTCAAGCAAACAGTCCCCAGCGATTCAAGCGATATTGCGGTGCTAATGAAAACTTGGGCTGTGAAAACTATTCTTATATGCTCAATTTAGGCTGGGCACATGACACGCGCGACAGTACTTTATTTCCAAAAGAGGGTGTTTACCAAAGAATTTTGGCTGAAATTGGACTGCCAGGTTTGGATTTGGAGTACTACAAGCTAGATTATAAACATACTTGGTATCAACCCATTAACCAATTCATGACGTTTTCACTTAATGGAGAGTTTGGCTATGGTGATACCTATGGATCAAAAGCATTTCCGTATTTCAAAAATTACTATGTTGGGGGCGTAAACTCGGTTCGCGGCTATGATACAAGCGCGATTGGCCCTTTTGCTAAACCAGATCCAGTCACTAACAGTTTCGGATACTTTGAAGGTGGAACTAAGCGTGTTGTGGGTAATGCGGAAATTTACTTCCCCGTGCCTGGTATGAAAGACTCAAGTCAGTTACGTTTAAGCACATTCATTGATGCTGGTAACGTGTATACAGCAGATCAAAGTGTAAGCCTGGGTGACTTGAGGTATTCAGCAGGTGCTGGCATTAGCTGGTATTCTCCTTTTGGTCCAATAAAATTGGTTTTTGCAAAAGCGCTAAATCCACAATCGACTGACAGAACACAGATGATTCAATTCCAAATGGGATCACAGTTTTAATTAGCAATATCAATATATTAGGAGATTTTAATTGAGTAAATTATTTAGTCATTTATTGATCACTGGTTTGTTTGCCTTTACAGTGAATACAAATGCAGCTGAGCTTAAAATTGGTTATGTGCAAGTTGATAAAATCTTGCAGGAAGCCCCTCAAACATCAGAAAGTGGTAAGAAGCTAGAGAAAGAATTTAGTCCGCGCACGCAAGAATTAGAGCGTTTGCAAAAGCAAATTAAAGATATTGAAACGTCTTTTGATAAAGATGCGTTAACTATGTCAGATGCCGATAGAAAAAATAAAGAACGAGAAGCAGCCAATCTCAAAATCGAATTTCAACGCAAGCAGCGCGAATTACGTGAAGATGTAAATCTACGTAAAAATGAAGAGTTAGGCTCATTGCAAGAACGCATCAATAAAGCTGTGACAGCAGTATCAGAAGCCGAAGGTTATGATTTGGTTGTCTACGGTGGTGTGGCATATGCAAACAAAAAGATAGACATTACAGAAAAAGTGCTTAAGTCATTAGGAAAAAGATAAGACTGAATTGAGCTGATTAACATTATGTCGCTAACCCTAAAAGCGCTAATTAAAAAACTTGGTGGTGAGTTAGTAGGTGATGATGTTCAAGTGGAGCGTGTGTCATCAATTGCCAACGCTTATGCGGGTAGTATCACTTTCATTACCGATGCAAAATATCGTAAAAGCCTTGCTGAAACTAGAGCGAGTGCAGTGATCCTTTCACCTGAAAGTAAAGCATTTTGTAAGTTACCTTGTATAGTGACTGATAATCCTTATGCTTACTTTGCCCATGTTTCTGGAATGCTGAACCCAAGGATTAAGATGAAGAAGGGGATTCATCCCACCGCAGTTGTTTGCGGAGCCAGTGTTCCAAGGAATTGTTCTATAGGGGCTCATGTTGTGTTAGGTCAAAATGTAAGCCTAGCTGAAGGTGTGGAGATTGGTGCTGGTTGTTTTATTGGAGATAACGTCACCATTGGCAAAAATACCCAGTTACAAGCTAACGTCACTATTTATTCAGATTGTGTAATTGGTGCGCATTGCAATATTGCTGCAGGAGCAGTAATAGGATCTGATGGTTTTGGCTATGCTAACCAGGAGGGTGCTTGGGTAAAAATTCCACAAGTAGGACGTGTGTTGATTGCTAATAACGTAGATATTGGTGCAAATACGACAATAGATCGGGGCGCTTTAGAAGATACAATTATTGAGCAGGGCGTAAAATTAGATAATCTCATTCAGATCGGCCACAATTGCGTTATTGGTGAGCACACAGTGATCGCAGGTTGTGTTGGAATTGCAGGTAGTGCAAAGGTAGGCAAGCGTTGCAAAATTGGTGGTGCTGCAATGATACTAGGGCATTTGGAAATCGCAAATGATGTCACAGTTTCACCTGGAACCATGATTACTAAGTCACTAAAAAAGGCAGATACTTATACAGCATTGATGCCATTCCAAGCCCATGGAGACTGGCTAAGAACAGCTGCTAGCTTGCGACATTTAGATGAAATGCATGAAAAACTAAAAAAACTAGAAAAACAATTAGCTGAATTAAACTTAAAAAATTAAGACATAAGAATTGATATTGAAAAATAAGGCAGAAATATGATAGATAACGTAGATACAAGTATGGACATCCATCAGATATTGGATCATTTGCCTCATCGTTATCCATTTGTACTAATTGATCGCGTGTTGTCACTTGAGGTAGGTAAAGAGATTACTGCTATAAAAAATGTCAGCATTAATGAGCCATTTTTCCCTGGACATTTTCCATATCATCCTGTGATGCCAGGTGTATTAATTGTTGAAGCTATGGCACAAGCAGCTGCGATTCTTTCATTCAAAACCATGGGTATTAAGCCAACAGATGACGCCGTTTATTACTTTGCGGGTATTGATAATGCGCGCTTCAAAAAACCCGTGTCCCCAGGCGATCAAATTATCCTAAAAGTAAGCATTGATCGAATTCTGCGCGGCATCTGGAAGTATAAAGGTGTTGCACTAGTTGATGACGCTGTCGTTGCTGAGGCAGAAATGATGTGCATCCTTAAAGAAATCGCGTAAGTTTTTTTAATATGGCTTGTAAAAATATTCACTCAACAGCAATTGTTGATGCCAAAGCTGAACTTGCTGATGATGTAATAGTAGGTGCTTTTACCACTATCGGCCCCAACGTCAAGATAGATAGTGGAACCACGATTGCCTCTCATGTGGTGATTAATGGTCACACCACAATTGGCAAGCATAATCAAATCTTCCAATTTTCATCATTAGGCGAAGCCCCGCAAGATAAAAAATATCAGGGCGAGCCTACCCAGCTTGAAATCGGCGATCACAATACCATTCGTGAGTTTTGTACTTTTAATCGCGGTACGGTTCAAGACAAAGGTATCACCAAGATTGGTAATCAGAATTGGATTATGGCGTATGTGCATATTGCACATGATTGCTTCGTTCACAACAATACAATTCTAGCTAACAATTCATCATTGGCAGGTCATGTGGATATCGATGACTATGCGATTCTTGGCGGTTTCACCTTGGTTCACCAGTTCTGTAAAATTGGTCAACATGTCATTACGGCGGTTGGATCAGTCGTATTTAAGGACATTCCGCCCTATGTCACAGCTTCAGGCTACAATGCTAAGCCACACGGCATTAATGCCGAGGGCCTCAAGCGCAGAGGCTTTTCAGCTGAAAGTATTACCAATATCAAACGCGCCTACAAAACGCTATATCGTCAAAGCTTAACTTTGGATGAAGCAAAGGTCGTGCTCACGAAGCAGACGTTAACAACGCCTGAGCTGAGTTTGTTAGTGGAGTTTTTAAACCAATCTACTCGCGGCATCATTCGCTAGCTAGGTCTCGAATATGGCGCTAACCGTTGGTATCGTTGCAGGAGAGGCTTCAGGTGATTTGCTTGGCAGTCGATTAATTCGTGTATTAAAAAAACATCGGCCAGACATAGAATTTGTAGGTATCGCTGGCCCCAAAATGATGTCCGAAGGCGCAAAGTCACTGTACCCTATGGACAGACTTTCCTTACATGGCTATGGCTTTGACGTCTTAAAACAAATTCCCAATTTATTCACAATGCGCAGGCAGCTTGGCGATTTTTTCATTGCTAACCCACCGCAAGTTTTTATAGGAATTGATGCACCTGACTTCAACTTTTCATTAGAGAAAAGACTTAAGAAAAATGGCATCTGCACCATCCATTACGTGAGCCCATCGATATGGGCTTGGCGCAAAAGACGTATGGCTAAAATTAAGCGTGCAGTTAATCATATGCTTACTTTATTTCCTTTTGAGCCAGCCATATATGAGGCCGCTGGGGTTAAG
>CAMCTR010000003.1 GCA_945878605.1 Candidatus Methylopumilus universalis
TGTTCAATCAGCAGAAGCTGCTGCTGCGGCTACCAAGGAAATCGCTGGCGATGCTTGGGTGGTGAAAGCACAAGTACATGCTGGGGGTCGCGGTAAAGCAGGCGGGGTGAAGATTGTAAAATCAGCGAGTGAAGCGCAATCAATCGCGCACGGTTTGTTGGGTAAGCATTTAGTGACGTACCAAAATATCCCAGATGGCCAGCCAGTGCATCAGCTTTTGGTTGAGCAAACATTGCCTATCGCACGTGAGCTTTATTTATCTATCTTGGTCGACCGCACACTTGAACGTATGGTGATGGTGGCTTCAAGCGCTGGGGGGATGGATATTGAAGAAATTGCTGCTAAAAGCCCTGAAAAAATTCTGCAAGAAGTCTGCGATCCATTAATCGGCCTGGTGGATTATCAAGCGCGTAATATAGCCTTTGCTTTAGATTTAGTGGGCGACCAAATTGCCGCATTCTCTAAGTTGGCAAAAGGTTTGTACAAATTATTCAAAGAGAATGATTTAGCTTTGCTTGAAATTAACCCGCTGGTTGTAACGACCGACGGCAAGCTGTTTGCCTTAGATTGCAAAATGAGCGTGGATGACAATGCACTTTATCGTCAAAAATCATTGGCTGAGCAGCGCGATTGGAGCCAAGACGATGCGAAAGAAGCAGAGGCGCATCATGCTGGGCTTAATTACATTACACTTAACGGCAATATTGGCTGTATGGTGAACGGCGCTGGCCTAGCCATGGCAACAATGGATTTGATTAAACTCCATGGTGGCGCGCCAGCTAACTTCTTGGATGTGGGCGGTGGTGCAACGGCTGAAACAGTTGCAAAAGCATTTAAGATTATTTTGGCCGATAGCAATGTAAAAGCCATTTTAGTGAATATTTTTGGCGGCATTATGCGCTGCGACATTATTGCTGAGGGCATTATCACAGCGGTGAAAGAAGTAGGGATTAAGATTCCTGTGGTGGTGCGATTGGAAGGCACCAATGTTGAATTAGGTCGTAAGATGCTGAGCGAGAGTGGCCTATCAATTATTTCTGCTGCAGGTTTGACCGATGCGGCTAAACAAGCAGTTGCTGCAGTAAGCGCGTAAGGTTAGAACATGAGCATATTAGTAAATAAAAATACAAAAGTTTTATGCCAAGGCTTTACTGGCAAGCAAGGCACATTCCATTCAGAACAAGCATTAGCTTACGGCACCAAAATGGTAGGCGGTGTCACTCCGGGTAAGGGCGGTCAAAGCCACTTAGGTTTACCCGTATTTAATACCATGCGTGATGCCGTTCGTGAGACAGGTGCAAATGCCTCTGTGATTTATGTGCCGCCACCATTCGCCGCTGATTCTATTTTAGAGGCATGTGATGCAGGGATTGATTTGATTGTGTGTATAACTGAAGGTATTCCAGTGTTGGATATGCTGAACGTAAAAGCGGCGCTCAAAGCTAATCACGTGAAGTTAGTGGGTCCCAATTGTCCAGGCGTGATTACGCCAGATGAATGTAAAATCGGCATTATGCCGGGTAGTATTCACTTGCGTGGCAAGGTCGGTATTGTTTCACGTTCAGGCACGCTCACTTACGAAGCGGTTAACCAAACAACCATATTGGGTCTTGGACAATCGACTTGCGTTGGCATTGGCGGTGACCCGATTCGCGGACTTAACTTTATTGATTGCTTGGAGATGTTCCAAGCGGACCCTGAAACTGAAGCGATTATTATGGTGGGCGAAATCGGTGGTGCGGATGAAGAAGCCGCGGCTGATTTCATTAAGCATTATGTGACTAAACCGGTGGCTGGTTACATTGCAGGCCAAACAGCACCGAAAGGCAAACGTATGGGTCATGCTGGCGCGATTATTTCTGGCGGAAGTGGTAAGGCAGAAGACAAGATTTTGGCATTAGAAAAAGCGGGCGTGATTGTTGCAAGCTCCCCAGCAGGTTTGGGTGAGGCAGTGATGGTGGCGATTAAAATGAAACAAGCTAATTGATGAAATTAGGACTGAAAGCGCTAGCGATGAAAAAACTAACCCGCTTCTTTATTTTAATTGCCCTGAGCATGGTCTTAAGCAATGCCGCCATGGCTGAAGAGGATGTGCCTTATCTTTTAACGGTTTCAGCCAAAGGTGATATGGCAACAGTGCGTGCTTTGCTAGAGAGCGGTACCAACCCCAACACGCGTGATATCGATGGCGCAACCGCCTTAATGTATGCCGCACGTAGAGATAAAGCAGAGGTTGCGCAGATGCTGTTAGACAAGGGCGCGGACCCTAATGCCAAAGATAATGGGGGCTGGACTGCGCTGATGCTATCTGCGCGCAAAAACTATCTTAAAACAGCTAAGGCCTTGCTCAATAAAGGAGCAGACCCAGCTTTGCGTGATGTATCTGGCTGGAGTGCAATTGGCATGGCCGCGACCTCTGGATATTCTGAGATGGTCGGGCTTTTAATTGAGTACGGCATGAATGTCAACACCAAAAGTGATGATGGTAAAAGCATTTTAATGTATGCCGCTAAGGGCGGCGATGTGCAAACGGTTAAAGTGCTTTTGGTCCATGGGGCGATGATTGCAGACCGAGATCGTTTGAAAGTAAATGCCTTAATGTATGCCGCACGTGATGGAAGGCTTGGCGCTGTTGAGGCATTGATTGATGCGGGCGCTCAGGTTGATGACTACGATCAAAATAAATGGACGGCGCTCAGTTGGGCTGTGAGAAAGAAAAAGGTTGATGTTGTCCAAACGCTGATTGCAAAAGGCGCTGATGTTAACCATAAAGATTCAGAAGGTACGCCGCCATTACAAAATGCTGTTTTAAACGGTGATGCGCCGATGGTGGCTTTGCTAATTGAAAGTGGTGCGAATGTAAAAGCTAAAGACCAGTATGGTTTAAGCGCTTTGGTGTATGCCTTAAAAGGCAAAAGCCCTGAAATCGTTAAAATGATTAAAGATGCAGGTGGCAGCTATTAGTCAGTCTATGTCCTTAGCAATCGCCCAAATCAATTGTACAGTGGGCGATATTGCAGGTAACAGCGCTAAGATATTCGCGGCGGCAACTCAAGCGAAAACAGATGGCGCGACTATGTTAATTACGCCAGAATTAGCCTTAACCGGCTATCCGCCAGAAGATCTGTTACTCCGAGAAGACTTTAATCAAGCAAGCGAAACTGCCCTGCTTGAACTTGCTAAAAAGACGCAAGGCATCACCTTGCTGGTTGGCCATCCTCGTGTTTTTGAAGGCGCATGCTACAACGCTGCTTCCGTGCTTCAAGATGGCAAAGTCATCTCCACATATCATAAGCAAGCCTTACCGAATCACACAGTATTTGATGAGCTGCGCTACTTTAAAGCAGGTACATCGCCATTGGTTTTTGAACACCAAGGTGTGAAATGTGGTGTGTTAATTTGTGCGGATGTTTGGGAGGCTAACCCTGCAAAATTAGCCAAGCAAGCAGGCGCTGAAATTCTATTGACGCTCAATGCCTCGCCTTATCATATGAAAAAGCAAGATAGTCGCTATGAGGTAGCGCGGCAGCGTGTGTTGGAAACAGGATTGGCCTTGGTTTATAGCAATCTGATCGGCGGCCAAGATGAATTAGTCTTTGATGGGGCTTCATTTGTTTTGGATAGGTCAGGGGCAATTGCTCAGCAGTTGCCAGCCTTTGAAGAGTCGCTATCAATAGTTGAGATTGACTGTGCGGCCGGCAATAAATCAAACCCTAACCAAGCGCAAATCACGCCCGCACTTTCGATAGAAGCTTCTGTTTATCAAGCCCTCACTTTGGGGTTGAAAGATTACGTCACCAAAAACAAATTCAAGGGCGTGGTGCTTGGCCTTTCGGGCGGAATTGATTCCGCTTTAACACTGGCGGTGGCAGTGGACGCATTAGGCGCTGACCAAGTGCGAGTGGTCATGATGCCTTCAGAATTTACCGCCGATATGAGTGTAAACGATGCCCATTTGATGGCGGATATAGTGGGTGTGCGCTACAGCGAATTGCCGATTGGCCCGTTGTTTGATTTGTTTAGAGAAACGTTATCAGATGAGTTTGCTGGTTTGCCTTTTGATACCACAGAGGAAAACCTACAAGCACGCATTCGCGGTATGTTGCTCATGGCTTTGTCGAACAAATTTGGCAGTATTGTGCTCACAACAGGCAATAAGAGTGAGATGGCGGTTGGTTATTCAACACTTTATGGTGATATGGCAGGTGGATTTGCATTACTTAAAGATGTGCCAAAAACGCTGGTTTATCAGTTATCAAATTATCGCAATTCAATATCGGCAGTCATCCCTGAACGCATTATTACGCGACCACCATCAGCAGAGTTACGTCACGACCAAAAAGACCAAGACAGCCTGCCCGCGTATGAGATTTTAGATGTGATTATGGAAGCTTATGTGGAGCATGATGCGAGCCATGCCGATATCCTCGCGATGGGGTATAGAGCGCAAGATGTGAATCGTGTAACATCGCTTATTGATAGAAACGAATATAAGCGTCGCCAGTCACCGATTGGCGTACGGATAACCCAGCGTGGGTTTGGCAAAGATAGGCGCTATCCAATTACTTCTAAATTTGTGCCAAAAGCGTAAAACAATTAATAGATTTTCACCTGAGGGGATGACAATGAAAAAAATCGAAGCCGTGATTAAGCCGTTTAAGTTAGATGAAGTACGGGAGTCTTTATCTGAAATTGGGGTGAATGGTCTTACCGTGACAGAGGTTAAAGGCTTCGGTCGTCAGAAAGGCCATACTGAGCTTTATCGCGGTGCCGAGTACGTGGTCGACTTTTTGCCTAAGATTAAGATTGAGTTAGTGGTGGCGGACGATATGGTTGAGCCAGCAATAGAAGCAATTATTAAAGCGGCGCACACAGGTAAAATTGGCGATGGTAAGATTTTTGTGACGAACGTTGAGCAAGTATTACGTATTCGTACCGGTGAAACAGGCGAATCAGCAGTTTAGTAAATTGATTGTTAATGAAGCGCTAGGTTTCTAAAAGCCCAGCCAGCGTGCTGATTGATAAAATGCAAAGCTCACAACCCAAGCCAACACTAAAGACCAAACGATAGAAAGCAGGGCAAATGCCCAGCTTTTAGCTTCGTTTTTAAGAGTAACAATCGTTGACAAGCAAGGCGTATAAATGAGTGTAAATAACATAAAGCTCATGCCTTGCACCCAGTCTAGTTTTTGCGCCATCAGATGCATCAGTTCATCGCCCTGAAGCCCATAAATCACCGCCAGTGCACCAATCACAATCTCTTTGGCGACAAAGCCAAAAATCAAAGTAAGCGCGAGTTGGCTATCAATGCCAATTGGATTTAATACCACAGAAAACCAATCCCCAATTTTTCCTGCATAAGTGGTACTGCTAGTTGGCGCTGCATCCATCGGGAAGTGCGTTAATGCCCACACTAAAATAACCCCAACAGTGATAAATTTACTGGCGCGTTTTAGGAAGTATGTCACCTCTTGCCAGCCTCTTAACCAGATTTGACGGCCTGTCGGGAAGCGATAAGGTGGTAGCTCTAGAATAAAAGGCTCGTTATTTTGATATTGGCCTTTGAACAACATGGCGGTGATAAAAATAGTAATAAAACTCATCAAATATAGGGTAAACAATACAAGCGGTGCTTGGCTGACCGTGAATAGGGTGGCTGTCATAAACAAGAACACCTGTAGCCGGGCTGAGCAGAGTGAGAGCGGAATAACGAGCATGGTGAGTAAGCGCATATTTTTTGAGCGCATCACGCGAGTGCCCATGAGGGCTGGTACGTTGCAACCGAAGCCCATCAACACCATCACAAAGCCGCGACCATCTAAGCCCATCTTTGCCATTAAGGCGTCTACTAAGAATGCGGCGCGAGATAAATACCCGCTGTCTTCCACCATGGTCATAATAAGGAAGAATAAAACGATGATCGGTATAAATGCGGCGACCGTCCCAATGCCGTTATAAAGGCCATCAAGCAATAAGCCGCTCAGCCAAGTTGGCGCGCTTAATAAAAGCGGCTCTAGTGCATTGGTTCGGAAGATGGAGAGTAGCCATGCAATGCTATCTTGTAGCGGTTTACCCAAATTGAAGATGAACTGAAATAACACGTACATCGCGGCAAAAAATATTGGCAAACCTAACCAAGGATGGAGTAACACTTTGTCGATACGATTGGTGAGATCATCCCCAAGCTGCATCGGCATTTGCACGGTTGCTTCAACAATTGCTTCCATTTCAGCTTCGATATTTGAATCTTGCTGAAGCTGTTGGCTGACTTGTTCTGCATCCACATGTTGTTTGGGTTTGGATAACACTACCGATGCCGCTTTGAGAGCGTCAGGGCAACGGTCGCCATATTTTGCGCTAATTTGCACGACAGGCATGTTCAATTTTATTGACATGGCTTCTGCGTCAATCTTAATGCCAGCACGCTTTGCTTCATCACTCATATTGAGAAGTAGCATGCATGGCAAGCCTAGGGCGCGGATTTGTAGCGCTAGTGAAAGCTGTCTATCAATCTGCGCGCTATTTGCGACGATCATCACTAAATCAACAGTATTGTTACCTAGGAAGTGGCGAACCACTTGTTCGTCATCTGAGTAGCCGTGAAGATCGTACAAGCCGGGTAAATCAATGAGCTCAGCAATATGCCCGCCCATCAAAATTTTCGCACTCATCAGGTCAACCGTAATGCCAGGCCAATTCCCAACGCGTGCAGAAGCACCGCTTAATCGATTGAATAGGGTGGATTTTCCGGTGTTGGGCATGCCCAATAAAGCGATACGTTTCATGAAGTTTGGATTTGAATGCGACTTGCTTCAATTCGACGCAAAATAATGTCCGTGCTTCCAATTCTTACGTGCAACGGCCCGTTGAAGCTTGCACAACGGACCAACTCAACTCTTTTACCATTACGAAATCCCAGCGCGGCTAAACGATGAAACAATGAATTATCGGCATCAATATTGCTGATGAGTGCCGTTTCACCTGGCGTTAAGTTTGATAAATTATGTGTTGAAGATGGATTCATTAATAAAATGAAATTCTAAATGATAATGGTTCTTATTATCGCACAATTCGAATGTGGTGTGTTACTGCAAAACCCCAATAAAAAACGGCCTGCAAGCAGACCGTTCCGGTTTATACCTAGCGCGAAAAATTATTTTTTAGCAGCAGGTTTTGTGTTGTCTACCACAGTTGCTTTCGCGCGCAAGTCAGTCAACATTTTTTCTAATTGACGTTGAGCGAGTTGCTTTTGCAAATTGTCTTTTACTTTGTCAAAGGCAGGTGCCTTCAATTCACGCATATCATCAAGCTTAATAACGTGCCAGCCGAATTGGGTTTGCACTGGGTCAGTACTTGATTTGCCTTTTTGAAGTTTAGCTACAGCTTCGCTGAATGGTTTGACCATGCCACCTAAAGCAAACCAACCTAAGTCGCCGCCCTTTTCTTTAGAGCCTGGGTCGATTGATTTTTCTTTAGCGATTTTTGAAAAGTCGCTGCCTTTGCTCAGTTGTGCAATCACGTCTTTCGCTTCAGCCTCAGTACCAAGCAAAATATGGCGTGCATTATATTCTTTGTCACCCAGTTCTATTTTGAACTTTTCGTAAGCGGCTTTTATATCAGCGTCGCTTACAGGGTGGTTGCGTAAGAAGTCTTGAATGTAGACATTCACTAATAATTCACGACGTGTTAACTCTTCTTTTGCAATGAAGTCGGGCTTTTTATCAATGCCGGCTTTTTGTGCTTCTTGAAGTACCAACTCACTGCTAATTAATTTAGACATAATCACATCACGTACATTGTCATCTACTTTTTGACCGTGATCAGTTGCATCTTTAACAATGAAGTCGAATAGTGATTGCTTGATTGGCTTGCCATTCACCGTTGCAACTGCATCGCCAGCAATGGCTGAGGCGCTAAAGCTTAGTGAAGCAATTAACAATAGAGTGATTCTAGAAATTTTCATTCAATGTCCTTAAAAGGGTTGATTAGTATAAAAAAAGTTATTGATATAAACAATATTATAGGATTTATTCGTTGCTTGCGATAGCATGTATGCTAAGCGCGTGAATTTGTCCCGGGATGAGATCATCCATCAATTGATAAATGACGCGATGTCGTGCAACTTGAGATTTTCCATTAAATTCAGCGCTGACTATTTTTAGGTTGAAATGTCCGCCACCACCATTGCCTTTGTGTCCTGCATGCAAAGCGCTATCGTCTTGAATCTCCAATTGGCTCGGCGCAAGCGATTGCAGTCTATTTTTGATTTCTTCTATTAGGTTCATATTAGGCTGGCAATGTTTTACGAAAGGGTTTAACGCTTACGCTGGCATAAACGCCTGCGCTGACAAATGGGTCAGCATTCGCCCAAGTTTCTGCTTCTGCTAGGCTATTAAAATCAGCCACAATTAAGCTGCCGGTAAAGCCTGCAGGGCCAGGATCTATGTTATCAATCGCTGGAAAAGGACCCGCCAATAATAAACGACCTACCGCATGCAAAGCGGTGAGTCTTGCGAGATGCGAAGGGCGGTTAGCCAAGCGCTTTTCTAGGCTGCTGGGCGTGTCTTCGGTGACGATGGCGTACCACATTATGCTTTGTCCTCATTGATGATGTATTTGTTGATAGCGAAGCTTTGCCCAATGATAAAAGCGAACATGAGTCCCATGGTGCCAAAAAGCTTAAAGTTCGCCCAGGTGTCGATTGAATAATGGAAAGCGACATATAAATTCAGCGCGCCTAAGCCAGCAAAGAAAATTGCCCAGGCGATATTGAGCTTATTCCAGATTGTTTCTGGCAAGTGGATTTCTTTACCCATCATGCTTTTGATGATGTTCTTTTGGGTGAATAAATTTGCACCAATCAATACTGCAGCAAACGTCCAATAAAGCAAAGTTGGTTTCCATTTGATAAATGCTTCATTTTGGAAGTAAAGCGTCATGCCGCCCAACACCGTTACCAATAAAGCGCTTAGCCATAAAGTGTTATCCACTTTCTTGTAATGTAACTTCGCCCAGATGATTTGAATGATGCTGCCAATAATCACCGCGATTGTAGCGAGCATAATAGGCACAAGGCTAGGTTTTACGGTCGCCGTAATACCTATAGTAGTGAGGATTTTTGCTAATATGAGGCTAGCGGAAGCCGCTTTTTCTGCCACTTTTAGCGTAATAAAAAACAAGATAACGGGGAATAAGTCGAATAAGAACTTCATGCACTTCTTTCAGAAAAATGTTCGCTGGCGAAAAGCCGCTTTAAAGTGTCGGCGCTTTAGGTGTCAGTAAGACCTGTATTTTGCTATGATGTGTGAAGCCTGACAAGGCAACTTTTTAATTTTTTACCAAGCACAAATCCAACCAACATTAAAAATGCGCTCCTTGATTGATCTTCATTGTCATTCTACCGTCTCAGATGGGGTCCTAACGCCTTCTGAAATCGTGAATCATGCGGCTGAAAAAAGCGTTCGTGTGTTGGCGTTGACTGACCATGATGATGTCGCTGGTTTAGCAACGGCACGCGCTGTGGCTGAGTCTCATGGTATGCAATTTATCAATGGCGTGGAAATCTCAGTCACATGGCGTCGCCGCACATTGCATATTGTTGGTTTGAAAATCAATCCTGAGCATCCCCCTTTGGTTGAAGGGCTTGCCAACATTCGAGCCGGTCGTCACACAAGGGCTGCTGGTATGGCGAAGGCTTTGGAGAAGGTCGGCATTCATGGCTCGCTTGAAGGTGCTTACGAGCATAGCAAAGGTGGCATTATTAGCCGCACCCATTTTGCACGCTTCCTTATTGAAAATGGCTACGCCAAAGACACGAAAGCCGTTTTTAAAAACTACTTGGTCAAAGGCAAGCCAGGTTATTTTGAGCATCAGTGGGCAAGTTTGGAAGAAGCCTTGGCTTGGATTATCGGTAGTGGTGGCGTGGCGGTAATTGCCCATCCAGGCCGCTATGATTTAGGGCGGGTGACGATGCTTGAGTTGATGCATGAGTTCCGCGCCTTTGGTGGATCAGCAATTGAAGTGGTGACGGGTAGCCATACGGTTGACCAATACCAAGAGTTTGCAAAAGTGGCTAAGTCCTTCGACTTGGCTTCCTCGATGGGTTCTGATTATCACGGCAAAGGTCAAACCTATATTGAAATGGGGCGTTTACCTAGCTTACCAAGTAACTGTGTGCCTGTTTGGCGCGACTGGTCAGAAGTGCAGGGTCTTGAATTAGAGATCCATTAAATGGCACAGTACTTTTCTATACATGCAGAAAACCCACAAGCGCGATTAATAAATCAAGCGGTCGAAATTTTGAATAATGGCGGCGTGATTGCTTACCCAACAGATTCCAGTTATGCGCTGGGATGCATCATTGGTAACAAAGATGCACAAACAAAAATTCGTGCAATTCGTGGGGTAGATGAAAGCCACCTTTTCACGTTGGTGTGTCGAAACTTGGCGGAGCTTGCGACTTATGCACAAGTCGATAATGTGCAGTTTCGTTTATTAAAAGCGAATACCCCTGGACAATATACCTTTGTGCTGAAAGCCACGCGTGAAGTGCCACGCCGTTTGCAACATCCTAAACGCAGCACATTGGGTTTGAGAGTGCCGGAACATGCCGTGACGCAGGCTTTGTTGGCTGAATTGAATCAGCCATTACTGAGCATGACTTTGTCTTTAAAAGATGTGGCTGAACCACTCAATGAGGCCTGGGAAATTCGCGACCGTTTAGAGCATCAGCTTGATTTAGTGATTGATGCAGGACCTTGTTCAGCCTTGCCGACTTCGGTGATTGACCTCACTACAGATGAACCGCAATTAATTAGGCGTGGCGCAGGCGATTTGGCCCCGTTTGGTTTAGACGATTAAATAGTTTTTAAAAGGATAAAGCATGGACTTAACTTACATACAGAAAATAGCAATTTATGCGCTGCCAGTGATTTTTGCGATTACGGTGCACGAGGCTGCGCATGGCTTTGCTGCACGTTTTTTTGGTGACATGACGGCTGATAGAGCGGGGCGGATTACTTTAAATCCAATTAAGCATATTGACCCCATCGGCACTATTTTAGTGCCGGCGCTGACATTGTTAGTTGGCGGGATTTTGTTCGGCTGGGCGAAGCCTGTGCCTGTTGATTTTACACGCTTACGCAATCCTAAACGCGACATGTTGTGGGTTGCCGCAGCGGGTCCAGCCTCTAATTTTATGATGGCTTTGTTTTGGGCACTCATGATTAAGTTGTCAGTGACTTTACCTAATGTTTATTCAGAGCCTATGGCGCTGATGGGGCAGGCAGGTGTGTTGATTAACGTAGTGTTGATGGTGCTGAATTTATTGCCCTTGCCACCATTAGACGGCGGCCGCATTGCGGTGAGTTTGTTGCCTAACCATATGGCATACAAATATGCGCAAGTTGAGCGCTACGGTTTGATTATTCTGATTGTGTTGCTTGCAACAGGCATTTTAGGTCGCATCATGGACCCTTTTATTGATGCAGTTATACAGATTATTCAATTCATTTTTTAATTATTCGGGCGTGATTGCGCGCCTTTTCGTATAATAGACTCATCTTTATTTATGGTAATTCATCACTATGGCAGTTGAGCGCGTTTTATCGGGCATGCGTCCTACGGGAAGCTTGCATCTTGGGCATTATCACGGCGTGTTAAAAAACTGGGTGAAGCTTCAGCACGAGCATGAATGCTTGTTTTTTGTGGCTGATTGGCATGCGCTAACAACTCATTACGACACCCCTGAGATTATCGAAGAAAGCGTTTGGGAAATGGTGATTGATTGGATTGCAGCGGGCGTAGACCCAGCAAAAGCCACCATCTTTGTTCAATCAAAAGTGCCTGAGCATGCCGAATTGCATACGTTACTTTCTATGATTACGCCACTTGGCTGGCTAGAACGTGTGCCAACTTATAAAGACCAACAAGAAAAACTCGCGCAAAAAGACTTATCCACCTACGGCTTCTTGGGTTATCCATTGCTACAAAGCGCGGATATCTTGATTTACAAAGCTACCCAAGTGCCAGTGGGCGAAGACCAAATTCCACATATTGAATTTACTCGTGAAATTGCACGTCGATTTAATCATATTTACGGTCGTGAAAAAGGTTTTGAAGAGAAAGCAGAAGCCGCGATTAAAAAGCTTGGTAGCAAACTTGGCAGCTTGTATGAAGAGTTACGTAACCGTTACCAAGAAGGCGGTGATGATGAGGCGCTTGAGTCTGCCCGCGCCATGATTGAAGAGCAGCAGGGCTTAAGTTTGGGAGACCGTGAACGTTTACTTGGCTACTTAGAGGGTGGCGGTAAAATGATTTTGGTTGAGCCAGAATACAAGCTTACCCCAGCTTCAAAAATGCCAGGTTTGGATGGTCAAAAGATGTCTAAATCTTATAACAACACCATCTCTATTCGTGAATCACCAGATATGGTCGCGAAGAAAATTAAGACTATGCCAACTGACCCTGCGCGTATTCGTTTGACCGATGTGGGTGATCCAGATAAATGTCCTGTGTGGCAATTACATGAAGTGTATTCAAGTGATGAAACTAAAGCTTGGGTGCAACAAGGTTGCCGCACAGCCGGCATAGGCTGTATCGCATGTAAAGGACCTGTGATTGAAAGCGTGTTAGAAGAGTTGAAGCCTATTCAAGAACGCGCCGCGCAATACGCGGAAGACCCAGTGTTGATCAAAAACGTAGTGGCTGAAGGCTGTGAACGTGCCCGTAAAATGGCGCGTGAAACCATGCGCGAAGTGCGTGAAGTCATGGGGCTGAGCTACTCTTAACATGATATGCCTGCGAGAGATTCAATGAACCCATGGCTGGCCATTAGTATAGCAATTACGGCAGAGGTCGTGGCAACCAGTGCGCTGAAGGCTTCTCAAGAGTTTACTAAGCTATTGCCTTCATTATGCGTGGTGCTGGGTTATGGCATTTCGTTTTACTTTATGACACTCAGTTTACGCACGATTCCTGTTGGTGTTATGTATGCGATTTGGTCAGGCGTTGGCATCGTTGCAATTTCAATTATTGGCTGGATTGTGTATAAACAATCCCTGGATTTACCAGCAATGATTGGGATTTCTTTGATTGTTTTAGGGGTGATGGTGATTAACCTCTTTTCAAAAACTGTGGCGCACTAACTCGATGCAATCAATTCTTACCAATGATAAGCCTGGCATTGATGCGAGAATTCACGGTGAACGCTATACTGAATTACCACGCGACCTATACATTCCTCCCGATGCATTAGAAGTTTATCTAGAGACTTTTGAAGGGCCGCTAGATTTACTCCTCTATCTGATTCGTAAACACAATCTCGACATTCTTGATATTCCAATGGCGGAACTGACTCGCCAATACATAGGTTATGTGGAAAAGATGCAGGCGATTAATTTGGAGTTGGCGGCTGATTATTTGCTAATGTCCGCCATGCTGATTGAGATTAAATCCCGTATGTTGTTACCTAGGCCAACTGAAGTGGAATCGGAAGATGACCCACGTGCTGAATTGGTCCGTCGATTAATGGAATATGAAGCCATTAAATTGGTCGCACAAAAGCTTGATGAATTGCCGCAAGTGGGTTTGGATTTGATGGTGGCGAATGCCTATTTTGAGAAAATCGTTCATGTGCAAGCTACGCAGGTTTCGATGGAGGACTTAATGCTCGCTTGGCAAAACGTCCTCAAACGAGCAAGCCATTTCGCGCATCATAAAGTTGGGATGGCTGAGCTTTCAGTGCGTGAACATATGAGCCAGATTTTACGCAAATTAAAAGCGCAAAATATGATGGAATTTTCAGCCCTTTTTGATATAGAAACTGACGGTATACCAAAGCTTATTGTGTGCTTCTTAGCGATATTAGAATTGGCGCGTGAGGGCTTGGTGAAGATTACCCAGCAATCCGCTTTTACGCCTGTTTACTTAAAAATCAATCAAAGCTAATCATGGAGTTGAACAACACAACGCAGATGAAAATGATATTAGAGGCGGCTTTGCTAACCAGCCCAATTCCTTTGTCTTTGGATGATATGTTGCGTTTATTTTCTGAGCGAATTGAGCGTGCGACTTTGCGTATGTTGCTTGATGAACTTAAGCAGGATTGGCAAGCGCGTACGCCTATTAGCATGGAGTTGGTGGAAGTGGCTAGTGGTTGGCGTTTTCAAGCATTGCCTGAATTAACACCTTACTTGTCTCGTCTTAATCCTGATCGTCCTCACCGCTACTCACGTGCTGCGATGGAAACGTTGGCTATTATTGCGTACCGTCAACCTGTTACGCGCGGTGATATTGAAGAGTTACGTGGTGTGGCGGTGAACCCTAATACCATGCGTCAGTTGCAAGAGCGCGATTGGATTGATGTGGTGGGTCAGCGTGACGTGCCTGGTCGGCCTTCATTGTATGCAACCACCAAAACCTTTTTAGATGATCTTAATCTAAAATCATTGGCAGATTTGCCGGCGATGGAGACTTTCATCGAACAACCCTTTGTCGAAGAAAAACCTCTTGTTGAGGAATGGCCAGAAGTAACAGCGCACGTCGATTTTCTTGATAACGGTGCGTCATCTGCCAATTAAAATATTTAGCTAGTCAATCTGCTGTAAAATCAGTTCTATTTAATTATCGAAATATCCAACATGGCTCGTCCTTTTAAGCAACAGCGTGACCCACAGCGCACCATCAAGCGCCCAACGACTAATTTCACGCCGATCGCACAAGACCCTGATGCACCAGCATTGCCAACGCAGCGTTTACACAAGCTATTAGCCCTGTCAGGATTGGGTTCCCGCCGTGATATGGAAGCGATGATTGCAAGTGGTCGTGTGACGATTAATGGACAATTAGCCACGCAAGGCGCTGGTGTAACTGAGAATGATATTGTCCGCGTAGATAGTCGCCCAGTGCGTTTACCATTTGAACCCGAATTAGCTAAGGTGCTGGTTTACCATAAGCCAGAAGGTGAAATTGTGAGTCAGGAAGACCCTGAGGGCCGTGCTAGCGTGTTTGATAAGCTACCTAAAGTGCACGGCGCTAAATGGATTGCGATTGGTCGCTTGGATATTAATACTTCTGGCTTGTTGATTTTTACCACTTCAGGCGAACTTGCCAACCACTTCATGCACCCGCGTTATGGTGTCGAGCGTGAGTACGCTGTGCGTATTTTTGGTGAATTAACAGACGAGCAGTTAGCACAGTTGCGCAATGGTATTGAGCTGGATGATGGCCCTGCAAATTTTGATATTATTAATCCGCAAGGCGGCGAAGGCTCTAACCACTGGTATCAAGTAGTGCTTACTGAAGGCCGTAATCGCGAAGTGCGTCGTTTGTTTGAAGCGTTTTTAGCGCCAGTGAGCCGTTTGATGCGTGTGCGTTTTGGCCCAGTCAATTTACCACCCCGCTTAAAGCGCGGCATGATGTTAGAACTATCACCAAAAGAAGTTGTTGGCTTGCTAGAGTGGGCTGGTTTGCCTACGCCTAGCGGTCCTATGCGTCAGCTGACAACACGTGAAAAAGATAAGCTCGGTACAGCGTTTACTCCAAAGCCTAAACGTGAAGCGCGTGAACGTATTGCCGCTGGTGAACGTAATAAAACTGAACGTCAAAGTTATTATGAGCGTAACGCACCACCAAGCTTGGCTGAAACTTTGACCGGCACGCAGCGTAAGAGTCGTGGGAGTAATTCAGTCGATAAAAAAGCTTCAGAGCGTGCGGCAACGGATAAAGAGAAGTTAGATAGAGCAGATTTTGCACGAGAAAAACGTAATACCCGCGGCAAATCTTCAGCGCCTAAGAAGCCGACAAATCGCCGTATTCGACAAGGTACAGATGCTGTTAAGGCAGGTGAGCTGCCACCCAAACGTCATTAATCGCTAAATTCTAAACCTTTTAAGGTATTGGAATTTAGCGATTAGAATTAAAATCTTGAGCGGGCAATTGTTCTTTTGTCAGTAGGAAAACAAACTGATTGCCCGACTCCACTTCAAGCCATGTGAATGGCACATCAGGGTAAGCCTCAAGCAAAGCATCGCGGTTGTGACCGATTTCAACAATCAACAAGCCGCCATCATTCAGATATTTTCCAGCTTCGTTTAATAAAGTATGCGTATGGTCTAAGCCATCCGTGCCACTACCAAGCGCGATTTGTGGTTCATTGCGATACTCTTTTGGTAGCAATGCCATAGATGGCCCATCCACGTAGGGTGGATTGCTGATAATCAAATCATAAGTTTTGCCAGCAAGCGCTGTAAACATGTCAGATTGAATTGCAGTAACTTGCGCTTCTAAACCGTAGTTTTTGATGTTGATGTTTGATACAGCAATCGCATCAGGCGAAATGTCTACCACGTCTACAGTTGCATTTGGGAAGGCGTGCGCTAGCAATACACCTAAACAGCCACTACCTGTGCAAATGTCTGCAGTGCTTTCCACCATTTCTTGATACTCAATCCAAGGGGTTAAGCCGTTCTCAAGTAATTCGGCAATAAATGAGCGTGGCACTATCACGCGTTCATCTACGTAAAACTTAAAGCCTCTTAACCACGCCTCACGCAGCAAGTAAGCGGTTGGAGTGCGATCTGTTACACGGCGCTCAATTAGGTGCGCCAAATGCTTGGCTTCATCTCTCGTTACACGTGCATCTAAAAAGTTATCTAAGGTATCTAAGGGTAAATGCAGTGCGCTCATCACTAGCCAAACGCTTTCGTCATAGGCGTTGTCGGTACCGTGACCAAAAAAAACTTCAGCTTCTTCTAAACGGCTCATGCTAAAACGCACCCAATCGAGAATGGTGAGTAAAGCTTCGGTGATGTGATTAGGCGTCATGTTGGTCTTCCATTTTTTTGTTTGGTTTTGATGCGCTATTAGTTTTTGTTGCACTAGAAAGGAGCCATACTAGGCCGCCCGCAACGATAAATACGATAATCAGTTCCATGACCTAGTCAGTGGTTTGTTAAGCTAACAGAAGCTTCTCAAGGGTGATTCGATAGGTATCTTTGAGTGGCTCAATATCAGCCACAGCAACGCACTCATTGAGTTTATGGATGGTTGCGTTAAGCGGGCCAAACTCAATCACTTGTTTGCAAATGTTAGCAATAAAACGACCGTCTGATGTGCCGCCTGTGGTTGATAGTTCAGGGCTGACGCCATAGCATTCTTGAATGGCTTCGGAAATCGCCTCTACCAAATTGCCTCGTGGGGTGATGTAAGGCGGTGAGTATTCCCAGTTCAAATCGTAATGAAGTTCGTGTTTATCCAAAATGGCGTAAACGCGCTCTTTTAAATTTTGCTCTGTGCTGGCCGTTGAAAAACGGAAGTTAAACAAAATCTCCACTTCGCCTGGCACCACGTTGGTTGCGCCTGTTCCACCGTTCATGTTGGAAATTTGCCATGAGGTAGGAGGGAAGTATTCATTACCGTTATCCCATACTGTATCCACCATGTCTTTAATGGCTGGTGCAACCATATGGATGGGGTTTTTCACCAAGTGCGGGTAGGCAATATGGCCTTGCACACCTTTAACCACTAATTTGCCAGAAAGCGAGCCGCGTCGACCATTTTTAATCATGTCGCCCACAACTTTGTTGGATGTTGGCTCGCCAATAATACAGTAATCAAAATGCTCGCCACGCGTTTTCAAAGCCTCAACCACTTTCACGGTGCCATCAACCGCTACGCCCTCTTCGTCAGAAGTAATCAGTAAGCCAATAGAGCCATGATGGTCGGGGTGTGCTGCAACAAAATCTTCAATCGCGGTAATAAAAGCAGCACATGAGGTTTTCATATCTGCCGCGCCACGGCCATACAACATGCCATCTTTAATGGTTGGCTCAAATGGTGGCGTATGCCATTTATCGACCGGTCCGGTTGGCACCACATCGGTGTGGCCTGCAAATACAAGCAATGGGCCATTTGTGCCGCGGCGGGCGTAAAAGTTATCAACATCGCCAAAGCGCATCCGCTCAATCTTGAATCCTAGAGGTTCCAAAAGGCCAATCATCAATTCTTGGCATCCAGCATCTAGCGGGGTGTTTGATTGTCGTGAAATTAGGTCTTTAGCTAAATCTAGCGTTTTGCTCATAGTTAGATAACTTTTAATGGGTTAATTTATGGGGAATAAGAGTTGTTGGTATTTTGCTTCATCAAAGCCTAAAGCAAGTAGGGTGTTATCTTTCATTAATAAAGGGCGCTTTATCACGGAGGTCTTCGCTATCATTAACAGAGTGGCGCTTGCATTGTCCGTGACCGCAGCTTTTTCTGCATTGCTTAAATTACGCCATGTCATGCCTGCACGATTGACTAACTTATCCCAAGGCGCTTGCGTTAGCCATTGTTTAATCGCGGCCTCGTTTATGCCTTGTTTTTTAAAATCGTGGAACTCATAGGTAATACTATTTTCATCAAGCCAAGTTCGGGCTTTTTTAACGTTATTGCAGTTTGAGATGCCGTAAAGTTTCATGTGAGATATTTTAACAGTAAAAGAAAGGCTAAAAAGCAAAACAGCCCACTAAGGGGCTATTTCGGCATCAGGCGAAAATGAATTAAATGCCGCGCAATAATTCGTTAATGCCAACTTTTCCTAAAGTTTTTTCATCCACTTTTTTCACGATAACAGCGCAGTAAAGGCTGTAGCATCTGTCTTTAGATGGCAAGTTGCCAGAAACAACTACAGATCCTTTTGGCACGCGACCGTAAGTGACAGAGCCTGTTTCGCGGTCGTAAATTTTTGTTGATTGGCCGATATAAACACCCATTGAAATCACGCAGTTGTCTTCAACTACAACACCTTCAACCACCTCAGATCGTGCGCCAACGAAGCAGTTATCACCAATGATGGTCGGGCCTGCTTGAACCGGCTCCAATACGCCGCCAATACCTACGCCACCAGATAAGTGAACGTTTTTACCAATTTGTGCGCATGAACCAACCGTTGCCCATGTATCCACCATGGTGCCTTCGCCAACGTAAGCACCGATGTTAACGTATGAAGGCATTAACACTGCATTTTTGCCAATAAATGAACCGCGACGAACAATCGCGTTTGGTACTACGCGGAAGCCCCCAGCTTTGAAGTCTTCTTCAGTGTAATCAGCAAATTTTGGTGGGACTTTATCGAAGTAGTTAGTGCAACCGCCATCCATCAATACGTTGTCTTGTAAGCGGAATGAAAGCAATACTGCTTTCTTGAGCCATTGGTGCGTTTCCCATTCCTGGCTGTCACCCTTGCGAGAAGCAACGCGTAATTTACCTGCGTCTAAATCAGCTAATACGCTAGCAACAGCATCTTTAAGCTCTGCTGAAGCATTGCTTGGGTTAATGTCGGCGCGACGCTCAAAAGCGTCTTCAATGATGGTTTGTAATTGGCTCATGACTAATTCCGATAGTGTATAAATTGGTAAAAATAAATTAAGTGCGGCATTTTACCTGATTCTGCTAGCTTGAAGCAGGTAATGCCCTTATTTCCCTGCTTTTGCTTGTTCGTAAAGCGGCATGACGGTTGGGATAAGTTTTGATAAATCATCAATACGGGTCTTGTCGGCGGGGTGACTGCTAAAAAACTCTGCAGGTTTTTTACTACCATTCTGTCCCATTTTAGTCCACAAGCTGATCGCTGCATTAGGGTTATAGCCTGCATGTGCAACTAACTCTAAGCCCATGCGGTCGGCTTCTGTTTCTTGGGTACGAGAATTCGGCAGTGAGAAAAATAATTGTGTGCCTTTGCCAGCCAGGTCTAAACTTGTTGCCGCATTTTTCTTGGAACCAATGACTGCCGCTATTAATGCAAGGCCGCCCTGCTGCGCATAAGCCAGAGACATGCGTTCACGGCCATGTTCACGCAAAGCATGAGCAATTTCGTGCCCAATGACGGCAGCAAGTTCATCATCTGTTAAGTTTAACTTATCGATTAAGCCAGTAAACACCATAATTTTTCCGCCAGGCATGCAATAGGCGTTGACTTGATCATTCTTTTCTACGTTGACTTCCCATTTCCAGCTGGCAGCATCTGCACGATAGACTGGGACTTGCGCGATTAAGCGGTCGGAAATGGCGCGGACTCTGGCTAATACAGCTGGGTCGGTGTTAAGCGTTTTCTTGTCGCTAGCCGTTTTGAGTGTTTGAGAGTAACTCGCCGAAGATAAGCTTTCCACTTGCTTGCTAGACAGCATCATGAATTGACTACGGTCTATACCCACAGCGCCTTTGTTGGTGGTTGTCGCACAACCTACTAATTGGCTGCTAACCAAACCAACAAGCAAAACGGAAGTAAATTGAATACTTAATTTTTTCATAGGTTAAATATTTGGTGTCTTTCTTATTAGAAGCTAACTTGAGAGCCTAGTTCCACAACGCGATTAGGCGGCAGCTTAAATTGGTTGGTGATAGTTTCTGCTGATCTAAATAAACCGATAAAGATTTTTTTACGCCAAAGTGACATATCAGGGCTTTCGCAGGCGATTAGTATTTCTTTACCTACAAAAAAAGAAGTGTCCATAGAGTCTAGCTCTAGCCCTTGCGATGCACAGAGCTCTATATCGCGTGGTAAATCGGGCTCATCCTTAAATCCATAATTGACTGTTACCTTATAAAACTCATGTGGCAATTTTTCAACGAGGACCAATTCATCTTTGGGGGCGTGAGGAAAGTCAGAGAATTTGACAGTTAGAATAACAACTTTTTCATGTAAAACTTTGTTGTGTTTTAGATTGTGCAACATTGCATGTGGAACCCCATCAGGGTTAGGGGTCATAAATAATGCAGTGCCTGGGACACGGGCAGGTGGATGTTGACCTATCGCTTCGATGAACGGGGTGAGTTCCATCGCGTCATTTTTGAGATTTGCATAAAGTAACGATCGACCAGTTTTCCATGTCACCATTAGGGTGAAAATAACGATGCCAATAACCAGTGGTACCCAGCCACCATCAGGAATTTTGAGTACATTAGCGGTAAAGAAAGACACATCTACAACAAGGAACGTTGCAATCAATGCGCCAGTTTTCAGTTTTCCCCATCCCCAAATGTGATGAAAAACAATGCCAGCGAGAAGCGATGTAATGACCATGTCACCAGTTACTGCAATACCATATGCTGCAGCAAGGTTGCCAGAAGACTTAAAGCCAAGCACTAGCACCATGATTCCAATCATCAAGCCCCAGTTTACGCGAGGCATATAAATCTGACCTTCTTGGCTCTCGGAGGTATGTTCGACGTGCATCCGAGGTAAATAGCCCAATTGCAAAGCTTGCCTTGATACTGAAAAGGCACCCGTGATCACCGCCTGTGATGCAATTACCGCGGCTAATGTAGCTAGAACAATTAACGGAAATAGACTCCACTCAGGTGCTAGCAAGTAAAAAGGATTTTCTACTGTCTCTGGATTGGATAATACCAGTGCGCCCTGGCCAAAGTAATTGATAATCAGAGATGGAAGTACAAATCCAAACCAAGCGAGTCTAATTGGAAATCGTCCAAAGTGACCCATGTCTGCATATAGCGCCTCAGCGCCTGTTACTGAAAGCACCACGGCACCCAAAGCCACGAAAGCTATCCATGGGCTGGTGTGAAAAAACTGGTAAGCGTAATATGGATTGAGTGCTTGCAAAATAGCTGGATATTGGATGATGCTGTTGATACCCAGCACTGCAAGGGTACCAAACCAGAGCAACATAATTGGCCCAAAGAACGCCCCGACTATTGCAGTCCCTTTGCTTTGCGCCAAAAATAAAATAAAAATCACAATAAGGGTGATCGGGATAATTAAAGCATGAAGCCCCGGCGCTGCTACCTCCAAGCCCTCCACGGCAGATAGAACGGAAATTGCTGGCGTAATCATGCCATCTGCATAAAACATACAGGCACCTAAAATGCCTAATAACATAATCGTGTGTTGCATTTTTTTATCGCCACCTGTGTGACGTGACGCTAAGGCCAGTAAAGCCATAATGCCGCCTTCGCCACGGTTGTCAGCGCGCATAATGAATGCGACATATTTCACTGATACCACCATAATTAGCGCCCACACAATGAGCGATAAAATACCAAACATATTGGCTTCATTAAGTGGAACGGGGTGCGTGCCAACAGAAAAAACTTCTTTGATGGTGTAAAGCGGGCTAGTTCCAATGTCGCCAAACACAACGCCTAGTGCGGCCAATGTCAGTGAGGAGAGTTTTGTTTTATTGCCAGTACCAGTTGATGACGACATTAAAGATCAGCTTCAGGACTTAAAACAGTATTATCAATCAACTTTAGCGCTAAACCAATAGCAGAATGATAATAGCGAGTGACTTCATGAAAGTTATGACGTTTTTGAAACAACGGCGTCTGCTTCGCCCGCACCAAAAGTCAGATGAATTGCATCACCAGCCTTTATTTGATTACTGTTGTTAATGATCTTACCTTCTTTGTTTTGCGCAAAAGCATAGCCTCTCGTCAAAACTGCCTGGGGGTTGAGATGGTGCAAGTTTTGCGCAATTTGGCTGAGATTGTTTTGTTGGCGTTGCAATTGTTGTTTGATGCTTAAGCCCAGTCTGTGGCTAAACTGAGCTAATTGTTTATTTTGCTGCGCAATTTGTTGTGACGGAGACACGAGACGACGTGCTAAATAATCTAGCATCTGCGCGCGTTGCATTAATCCATCAAAACTGCTTTTGTTGAGTTGTAAGCCTAGCTGTTTGAGTCTGATAAATATTGATTCGCGTGATGGTGATGCAAGTTCTGCCGCCGCAGTTGGGGTTGCGGCGCGGGTGTCGGCCACAAAGTCACAAATCGTAAAATCTGTTTCATGCCCCACACCGCTAATAGTTGGAATTCGGCAATTGGCAATCGCACGAGCAACGACCTCCTCATTAAATTGCCATAAGTCTTCCATGCTGCCACCGCCGCGGCAGATAATTAGCACGTCGCATTCATTCCTCTCGTGGGCGCTATTAATTGCATTGGCGATTTGTGTTGATCCCCCTTTGCCTTGGACGGGCGTTGGATAAATGATCACAGGAATGCTAGGCATGCGGCGTCTAAGTGTTGTTAGAACGTCATGCAATGCAGCGGCGTCTGGTGACGTCACAATGCCGATTTGTTTTGGGTGAGCTGGAATAGTTTGCTTAAAAGCGGGGTCGAATAGACCTTCATGTTGCAGCTTGGCTTTGAGTTTCTCGAAGGCTTCAAATAGTGCACCAGCCCCGGCGCGTTGCAAAAACTCAATGGTGAGCTGAAAGCTACCGCGCGCTTCGTAGAGTGTCACTAATGCGCGCGCCTCGACTTTATCGCCTTCTTTAGGTGTCCAGTCCAAGTAACTGTTACGCCCTCGAAACATCACACAACTGACTTGCGCACCGGCATCTTTAAGTGAGAAATACCAATGTCCAGAAGCGGCGCGGGTGAGATTTGATATTTCGCCTGATACCCAAAACAGCGGAAAGCTTTGCTCGAGTACTTCTTTCGCCAAGCGATTCAATTCGCTGACAGTGAGCACTTTTGGTGAAGCAATACTCGCTTGTTCTGTGTCTATCATTGGGATTTATCCGTTACAATCTAGGCTAACTAGTTGCTCGTTATTATAAAGGATGAACACCTTGCTATTCGCATCGATTGGATTTAAATATGTTGAATAAAATACTTCAAAGCCGATCCGCTTATTTATTAGGCTTTTTAGCGAGCTTTGGCCTGGTGGCTTTGGCTTTGGTGATTCAAACGCAATACAAATTAGAGCCGTGTCCGCTCTGCATTTCTCAGCGCATTGTGCTGATGGGCTTAGGTTTTTTGTTTTTAATTGCGGCCATTCACAACCCGCAAAAGCCAACTTGGGTAAAGCTATATGCTTTATTGCAAACGCTTACAGCGCTTGGCGGCGCTGGTGTGGCCATTCGTCATTGGTATTTGCAAGTACATAAAGATCAAATGTTGGTGGATTGCGGCGTGGGCTTTGATTATATGTTTGATAACTTTCCGCTTAAAAAAGCGCTGACGTTAGTGTTTCGCGGCACTGGCGATTGTGCTGCGATAGATTGGACATTTTTAGGATTAAGTATTCCGCAATTGGCTTTAATCGCTTTTTTGGGTATCGCGACCTATGCGGTTTTATTAGCTAAAAAACGAATTTAGAAGAAATTTTTATGTATAAATATTTAGAAGATTTTGTCGGCAATACGCCTTTAGTCAAACTAAAACGCATCCCCGGAAATACTAACAATACTATTTTGGTGAAGCTGGAAGGCAATAATCCAGCAGGTTCAGTAAAAGACCGCCCAGCGCTGTCGATGATTAGCCGTGCTGAAGCGCGTGGTGATATTAAGCCTGGTGATACCCTGATTGAAGCGACTTCTGGCAACACGGGCATTGCTTTGGCGATGGCGGCCGCGATGAAGGGCTACAAAATGTTGTTGGTGATGCCTGAAAACCAAAGCATAGAGCGTCGTCAAACCATGAAAGCATTTGGCGCAGAATTATTGCTGACGCCTAAAGATGGCAGTATGGAATTGGCGCGTGATGTGGCGATGAAGCTGCAAGCTGAAGGTGAAGGTATTGTGCTCGACCAATTCGGTAATCCAGATAATCCCTTAGCGCACTACGAAGGCACGGGCCCTGAGATTTGGCGGGATACCGAAGGAAAAGTCACCCATTTTATTGCGAGTATGGGCACTACAGGGACGATTATGGGTACCTCCCGTTTCTTAAAAGAGCAAAACCCTAAGATCCAAATTATCGGCGTGCAGCCTGAAGATGGCGCGCAAATACCAGGGATTCGTAAATGGCCAGAAGAATATTTACCAACAATTTACGATGCTAAAAATGTCGATCAATTGATTTATGTTAGCCAAGCTAATGCTGAAAAAATGACCCGTCGATTGGCGGCAGAGGAGGGCATCTTTGCGGGCATTTCATCAGGTGGCGGATTGTATGCGGCACTTGAGCTCTCCAAACAATTAGAAAACGCCGTGATTGTTTCTATTGTTTGTGATCGTGGCGACCGTTACTTATCCACTGGCGTATTCCCATCATGATTCCAACTCTGGTTTTTGATATTGAAACCATTCCCGACACTGACCGATTAAAAGGCTTGCTAGGCTTGCCTTTAGAGACCTCGGCAGATGATGTAGCCAAGATTGCTTTTCATCAGCGTCGTCAGCATAACGGTAGTGAATTTTTGCCTTTGCATCAGCACCGTGTAGTGGCGATTTCATGCGTATTGCGTGAGGTCGACAATTTCAAAGTCTGGTCATTGGGTTCCCCAGATGAGCCTGAGGGGCAGCTGATTAAACGTTTTTTTGATGGCATTGAAAAGTACACGCCGAATGTGGTTTCTTGGAACGGCGGCGGTTTTGATTTTCCTGTGCTGCACTATCGCGCGTTGGTTCATGGTGTGCAAGCGCCTCGCTATTGGGATATGGGCGAAGACGACAAAGAGTTTAAGTGGAATAACTACATCAGCCGATATCACTCACGCCATACAGACTTAATGGATTTGCTCGCGATGTATCAAGGGCGTGCCAATGCGCCTTTGGATGATATGGCGCAATTGTGTGGCTTCCCTGGCAAGCTTGGAATGGATGGTAGTAAAGTGTGGGAAGCCTATCAAAATGGGGGGATTGAAGCCATTCGCAATTACTGCGAAACCGATGTGGTGAATACCTACCTTGTATATCTGCGCTTCCAACTGATGCGCGGTCAGCTAAACCAAGCAGCTTATGAACGCGAGATTGCATTGGTGCGCGATACCTTGAATGCAGACGCAGCGCCACATTGGCAAGAGTTTATGACGGCTTGGAAATCTTAAGTATTTTTTATTCATCTTTATAAGTAGTAAAGTTTATTCGTCATGCGTTCTCGTAAAAAATTCAAATCTGAAAACCCTATTGGTACTGCCCTGATTGAATCCTTGGACCAAGAAGGACGTGGCGTAGCCCATGTAGATGGTAAAGCGATATTTATTCGTGGCGCCTTGCCTAATGAAAAGGTGACCTATCAATCAACACGTATCAAGTCCAGTTATGAGTTCGCTGAAGTTAAATCAGTTTTAAAAGCTTCCAATTTACGCGTCATCCCAAAGTGTCCTCACTTTGGGATGTGTGGTGGCTGTGCGCTCCAGCATTTAGATTTTTCAGCGCAGGTGGCAGCTAAACAGCGCTTGCTTGAAAACGATTTGCGCCACATTGGCAAAGTAAAACCAGAAAGTCTATTGCCGCCAATTTACGGCCCATCTTGGGGCTATCGCCACAAAGCGCGTTTGCGCGTGAAGTACGTCGCTAAAAAAGACCGCGTGCTAGTTGGTTTTAATGAAAAGTCTACCCCATTTGTGGCGGATATGAGTCGCTGTGAAGTTTTGCCTCCGCGCATTTCCGCTTTGATTACACCGCTACAGGCAATGATTGTTCAAATGAGCATCCGAGATGCCATTCCGCAGATTGAATTGGCCGTGGGTGAGCACGCTGTTGTGTTGGTGTTTCGTGTGATGGAAACGCCAAATGCTAAAGATGAAGCTTTGTTTAAAGCCTTTGCCGATAAGTTTGATGTGCAAGTGTGGACGCAAACCAAAGGCCTCGATACCGTTCAGCCTTTCTACCCATTAAATGGCGCTAAGCTCAGTTATTCATTACCTGAGTTTGATTTAACTTATCCGTTTAATCCCACTGAGTTTACGCAGGTCAATCCGCATATTAATCAAGTGATGCTGCGCCGTGCGATGCAATTGCTCTCTCCACAGTCAGGCGAAAAGATTGCTGACTTTTTCTGTGGTTTGGGTAATTTCACTTTGCCGATTGCGCGTTCTGGCGCGACTGTATTGGGCATGGAAGGATTGGAAGTTTTAGTAAAGCGCGCGCGTGAAAGTGCGGCTTTAAACGGGCTTGCTGACCAAGTGGAGTTTACTGAAGCAGATTTATTCGATATGACACTTGAGTTATTGCAAGGCTTAGGCCGCTTTGATAAATGGCTGATCGATCCCCCACGCGATGGTGCAATGGCATTGGTAAGTGCTTTGCCTAATGACGGCAGCTTTGGCCCAGAACGCTTGGTCTATGTTTCTTGTAACCCAGCGACATTAGCGCGTGATGCTGGCATTTTGGTGAATGAAAAAGGCTATCGCATGGTTACTGCTGGGGTGATTAATATGTTCCCGCATACCTCGCATGTTGAATCCATCGCCTTATTTCAGCGCTAAAAGAATCTATTTTTAAAATCATGCTTAAAAAAATCTACGTTTTGCTATTTGTGTTGTTCGGCCTCAGTGCTTGTCACAAGCAAGAAGCAGATCAGCGCCAGGAAATCCGATTTGCCATCGCCCAAGCACCTATTAATCTCGACCCTCGTTATGCTACTGATGCTTCATCAGCCCGCGTTAATCGCTTGCTTTATCGCTCGCTGGTAGGTTTTGATGCTAGCTCAAAACCTGTTGCTGATTTAGCGACATGGCAGGTGATTAGCCCGACTCAATACCGCTTTAAGTTAGGCAAGACAGGGCGCACTTTTCATGATGGCGCTTCATTAAGCGCTAAGGATGTTCAAGCGACCTATGCATCTTTTTTATCGCTTAAAGACTCTCCGCTTTCAGCTGAGTTTGCCAATATCAGCCGCATCCAAATACTAGATGATAGTACTTTCGATTTTTACTTAAAAGCAGCCGATAACGCCTTCCCCGCCAAGCTCATCATTGGCATTTTGCCAGTGAGTCAAATTGCACAAGGGCGCGATTTTAGCCACCATCCATTAGGCACGGGGCCGCTAGCGTTTGTAAGTTGGACAAATACGCTCCAATTAAAGCGTATGGCCGATAGCCAAATTATTACCTTGCTAGAAGTGAAAGACCCCACCGTGCGCATCCTCAAACTGATGCGCGGTGAAGTGAATATTCTGCAAGGCGATTTACCACCAGAGCTGGTGCGTTTCCTAAAAGCTCAGCCAAACATCAAAGTGACTGAAAGCAAGGGCGCTAACTTTTCTTACCTAGGCTTTAATCTCCAAGATAAAACGCTGGCGAATCTAAAAGTGAGGGAAGCGATTGCCCATGCGATTAACCGCCCTGAGATTATCCAGCAAGCCCTAATTGGCAGCACGCGCGAGGCAGGCGCTATCTTGCCGCCAGAGCATTGGGCGGGGAATAAAAGCCTGGCACCTTACGCATACAACCCGGCGCTTTCTAAACAGCTACTTAAAGAAGCAGGCGTGCAATTGCCGCTTCACCTTGTTTACAAAACCTCTACCGATGCCCAGCGTGTTCGCCTTGCCAGCATTATGCAAGCGCAAATGGCAGAGGCAGGCATTGCACTTGAGATTAAAAGCCTCGATTGGGGCACGTTTTTTGAAGATGTGAAACACGGCCATTTTCAATTATTTGGCCTCACTTGGGTGGGTATCAACACCCCTGATATTTATGCAAAATCATTTGGCTCAGATGACGCCCCGCCAAGGGGCTTTAACCGTGGCCGTTTTAGCGATGCCACTTTAGATGCCTTGTTAGCCAAACAAGATTGGCAAGCCGCAACCAACAGTATTCATCAGCAGTTGCCTTATGTGCCACTATGGTACGAAGGTCAGTTTGCCGCGACACGCGCTGATATTATGCAATACGCACCAAAAGCAGACGGCAATTGGGATGATTTGGCGAACGTTGTTCGCACAGCTAGCACTAAAACGCATTAGATTTTAAAAAATAGCCAATCCAGAGTAAAATACTCAACTTATGCAAATCAACACTATTCCAACCGTAAAGCCTATCACTCAGTACCGTCCTTATTGGGCTAAGCGTTTTGGCACGTCCAAAATGTTGCCGATGTCTCGTGAAGAGATGGATGATTTGGGATGGGATAGCTGCGACATTATTTTGATCACGGGCGACGCGTATATTGACCACCCTAGTTTTGGTATGGCGCTAGTTGGTCGATTGCTTGAATCGCAAGGTTTCCGTGTGGGGATCATTGCCCAGCCTGATTGGTCAGATGCTGAGGCGTTTAAAGCTTTAGGTAAGCCTAATCTTTATTTTGGGATTACCGCGGGCAATATGGATAGCATGGTGAACCGCTATACCGCTGACCGCAAGATACGCTCTGACGATGCTTATACACCTGATGCTGTAGCTGGCAAGCGCCCAGACCGCGCCGTGCTGGTTTATACGCAGCGTTGCCGTGAAGCTTACCCAGATGTGCCTTTGGTGATTGGTAGCATCGAGGCGAGTTTACGCCGTATTGCGCATTACGATTATTGGTCTGATAAAGTCAGACGCTCTGTGCTGGTGGACTCCAAGGCCGATATTTTGCTATATGGCAACGCTGAGCGTGCTTTGCTTGAGCTTAGCCACCGTTTGGGTAAAGGCGAAAATGTTGCTGATATTACCGATATTCGTGGCACTGCTTTTTTACGTAAAAAAATCCCAGAAGGTTGGCAAGAGGTCGCTTCAACTAATCTAGATCGTCCCGGTAAAGTAGAAGCCCAGATTGATCCTTATGAAATGAAAATGGGTGCGGGCACTAGCTGCGAAACTGAAGCTAAAAAAGACGAAGTCGCCTTGCCTGAAGGCACGCAAGTAGTGCAGATTGTTCGTAAGCCCAAGGCAGATCGCGCTTTTCAAGTGGTGCGTCTACCAAGCTTTGAGGAAGTAGCAAAAGATCCTGTGCTTTATGCGCACGCATCTCGTGTGTTGCATTTAGAAGCCAATCCAGGTAATGCCCGAGCGCTTATTCAAAAGCATGGTGACCGCGAAGTGTGGCTCAATGCACCACCAATCCCACTCACCACCAAAGAGATGGATTACGTTTACGATTTGCCTTATGCACGTACGCCGCATCCCGCTTATGGCGATGCCAAAATCCCAGCTTGGGAGATGATTCGCTTCTCGGTAAACATTATGCGTGGCTGTTTCGGCGGTTGTACTTTTTGTTCGATTACCGAGCATGAAGGCCGCATTATTCAAAGCCGCTCTGAAGAAAGTATTTTAAAAGAAGTAGAAGAAATTCGCGATAAGGTCGATGGCTTTACAGGTGTGATTTCAGACCTTGGCGGGCCAACGGCCAATATGTACCGCATGGCGTGTAAGTCAGTTGAAATTGAAAAATCCTGCCGTAAGTTATCTTGTGTTTACCCGGGTATCTGTGAAAATCTCAATACCGACCATTCGGCATTGATTCAGCTTTATCGCAAAGCACGTAAACTTAAGGGCATAAAAAAGATTCTCATTGGATCTGGCCTGCGATATGACTTGGCGGTCACTTCGCCCGAGTATGTGAAAGAGCTAGTGCAAAACCATGTGGGTGGCTACTTAAAGATTGCACCTGAACATTCTGAAGAGAATGTGCTTTCTAAAATGATGAAGCCTGGCATGGGCGCTTACGATAAGTTTAAAGAGATGTTTGAGCGCTTCTCAAAAGAGGCGGGCAAAAAGCAATATTTGATTCCCTATTTCATTGCAGCGCATCCTGGCACGACTGATGAAGATATGATGAATCTTGCGCTTTGGCTCAAGAAATATGATTTTAGGTTAGATCAAGTACAAACCTTTACGCCAACGCCAATGGCAATGGCAACGGCCATGTACCATTCAGGTAAAAATCCACTGCGTAAAGTCACGGATGATAGTGAAGAAGTACCTATTCCTAAAGCAGGTGGGGTGCGCCGTTTGCACAAAGCCTTTATTCGCTACCATGACCCAAAAAACTGGCCGCTACTTCGTGAAGCGCTCAATAATATGGGGCGTGCGGATTTAATCGGCAATGGTAAACACTGCTTGATCCCTGCTTGGCAACCGCTGGATAAAACACCACCACGCCCTGTGGAAGTGGCCAGCAAAAAACGTCTTATAGCATCACCAGCCGCAGTGCCTTTAAATGCCAAGGGTAAAAAGCTCGAAATAGGTAAGCCTTTCCGACGTTCTCGTTAATCCTCCAAAATTGAACCCGAGCGCTTGGCGTTTGTCTCAATTTTACATTTCATGATTAAAGGCTAAGCCGTGCGTTCATTATTCTCTAAAGTCTCATTCGCGGTTATTCTTTTTGCCGCCTCCCAAATTGCACTAGCGGCTGATAACGGCCTCCTCTGGAAACTAGAAGCACCAAGCGGTAAAGTCAGTTATTTACTTGGCACGATCCACACCGATGATCAGCGTGTGACTGAGTTTTCACCCAAAATTCTAGAGGCTTTTAATCAAAGCGAAGCTTTTATGATGGAAACCTTACCCCCGCGTGATCCTTCAATTTTTATGATGAAGCAAGGCACTGTTTCAGAAATGATGACAGAAAAAGAGTTTGACCAAGTGCGTGAGTTGGCTAATTTTCATTCTATGCATATTGAAGCAGCCATGCGTATGAAGCCTTGGTTACTTGCTGTTATTTTTGACTTACCAAAGCCTAAAGCGCTTTATTCAATGGATGAACTGTTGATGGCAAAAGCTGAAGAGCAGTTCAAGCGTATTGTGGGTTTAGAAAAGACTAGCGAGCATTTTTCAGTGCTTGATAGTGTGAGCATGAATGACCAAATGGTGATGCTACGTGCTGTGCTAAAGCGCAGCCAAAAAACTAAAGAGCGTGATTATGAAAAGCTACTGAAGACTTATCAATCTGGCGATTTAAAGAAAATCATCGAGCTAGATGACAAAATTACAGGCGGCATGTTGCCCAAAGCAGTGTGGGAAAATATGCGCGTTAAATTGATTGATGAACGTAATGCCGGTATGGCTGAGGGTTTGGTATCAGAAGCTAAAGACAAAGCGGTATTTGCTGCAGTAGGCGCTTCTCACCTTGCAGGCGATGGTGGTATTTTAGGTCGCTTGCGTGCATCTGGCTTTGTGGTAACGCCAGTCAAATAAAGCTGTAAATGGTGCATATAAAAAAGCGCAGTCAGAAATTAACTGCGCTTTTTTAATGGCTGGCATTTTTGGCTATTGGTTCGGATAAATCAATTTGTCGGTTTCAAAGCCTAGTGCTTTTGCTTTAGCAATCAACTGCTGTTTTACAATGTATGACATTTGCGGCGTGCGAGAGAGTATCCATAAATAATCATCGCCGCCTGTCACTAGCGCATAGCTATAGGATGTTTTGTCCAACTCGACAATCGTATATGCCCCATAAAATGGCCCAAAAAATGACACTTTTAACCTGCCAACATCCGGTGTTTCGACAAAATAAGCTTTACCGACAGCTTCGTTCCATTTTTGTTTTTTGGTATCAAAGCCATGGTTGATTACCTTCATGCCGCCATCTTCACGCAGGCTATATTCTGCATAAACCTTATCTAGTCCACGTTCAAAGCTGTGGTCTAAGCGAGCGATTTCATACCAAGTGCCTAAGTATTTGTCTGCTTCAAAGCCTGTAATTGCTTTGTACTTGGCATCATCGCCCGTGCAGGCAAGCAGCACCAAACAAAGAAAGAAATAAAGTTTTTTCATCATGACTTTTCCTTATTAATTAACGACCACGTCCGCCACCGCTAGTGTGGCCACCACGACCGCCGCTATTATTAAGGCTGGTATTGCGTCCTACATTTGGATTCGGGCCTCTATTTTGTGGCTTAGGCGCAAATAAAGCAGGTTGCGGCATCGCTTGGTGTCTTGCCGCTTCGGACATATTTTTAGAAGATTGGTTTGGCGAAGATTGATTATCTAGCCCGCCTTTATTGCCATCACTTGGCGCTTTATCCGTCCGCTGACCTTGCGGCTTGTTGCGGTTATGCTGAGGCTTACCTTGTGAAGGTTTTGCGTCTGAGTTTTGTGGGCGACGTTGTTGTGGTCTTGGTGCACGTGGTGCTTCTGGTTCCGCTTTATCTGGCTGAACCCAACCATCTGCAGACACTTTTGGAATCTCACGTTTAATCAGCTTTTCGATATCTTTTAGGAGGCTCAACTCTTCACGGTCTACTAATGAAACCGCCGCGCCACTGCTACCTGCGCGACCAGTTCTACCAATGCGGTGAACATAGTCTTCAGGCACATTAGGGAGTTCAAAGTTAATCACTTGCGGCAATTGGTCAATGTCCAAACCACGTGCAGCAATGTCGGTTGCCACTAAAACGCGCACAGTACCATCTTTAAATTGCGCTAATGCCTTGGTGCGGGCTCCTTGGCTTTTGTTGCCGTGAATCGCTGCGGCTTCAATACCATCTTTAATGAGCTTTTCAGCTAAGCGGTTAGCGCCGTGCTTGGTGCGGGTAAAGATAAGTACTTGTTGCCAGTCGTTGTGTTTAACCAAATGACTTACTAGCTCGCGCTTAAAGCTTTGGCTAATCATATGAACGGTTTGCTCAACCAATTCAGAAGCGGTATTGCGACGTGCGACTTCTACAAAGCCAGGATTATTGAGCAGACCATCCGCTAGTGCTTTAATCTCATCAGAGAACGTGGCTGAAAACAGTAAGTTTTGGCGTGCTTTAGGCAATAAAGCCAAGATCTTTTTAATGTCGCGAATGAAACCCATGTCCAGCATACGGTCGGCTTCGTCCAACACTAAAATTTCAACGCCTGATAAATCCACGGCTTTTTGGTTAGCGAGGTCGAGTAAGCGGCCTGGCGTAGCAACTAAGATATCGAGTGGTTTTCTTAAGCGCGACATTTGCGGGTTGATATTCACTCCCCCAAAAATGACCGTTGAAGTAAGCGATAAATACTTACCGTAAGTTTTAACAGACTCTTCAATTTGCGCGGCAAGCTCACGCGTTGGCGTTAGCATTAAGCAACGAGGGCGTCCTTTGCCTAAATCGGCAACCGGCTTTTGGTTAAGGATATGCAAAATCGGCAACGTAAAACCAGCGGTTTTGCCTGTGCCTGTTTGTGCGCCAGCAAGCAAATCACCGCCCGTGAGGACTTGTGGAATCGCTTGCGCTTGAATTGGGGTTGGGGTGGTGTAACCAGCGTCGTTAATGGCGCGGAGAATAGGTTCTGCTAAGCCTAAATCATTAAAATTTGGGCCAGCTTTAGTAACTTCTGATAACAATGTAAATTCCTTAAAGGAGATTTATAAGTGGTCTGTTGCCCTTAAGACAACACCAATCAAGACTAACAAATAAGAGATAAAAGTGTTGGCGCATCGCGCCTTTAGGCCGCTGTGCTGATTGGTATGGCACAGGGAAGACTGAATTATACGGAGTATTGCGGGATTAGCTAGTAATTAAATCTTTTCAGTATGTGTGAGTAGATGTAACTCTTCAGTCGTCAGCCAGCGCCATTCACCTTCAGCAAGGTCTTTTGGTAGCATAACTTCGCCAATTTTGATGCGTTTAAGCGCTTCTACACGGTTACTATTTGCGGCAACCATGCGTTTGACTTGGTGATATTTACCTTCAGCCAAGGTCATGTGGAGGATGTGGCTGCTGATTTGCTCGCAAGCTAGCGCGGAAATGGGTGCTGGTTCATCTATCAGTTGCACGCCATCAAGTAGGTTTTTGATTTGTGCTTCGTCAACTGGGTGTTTGCAATGCACTTCATAAATTTTTGGCACTTTCCATTTTGGCGAACTCAATCTATGAATAAAGTGGCCATCGTCAGATAGTAAAATTAAGCCCGTGGTGTCTTCATCCAAACGGCCGATACATTGCGCATCGCGCTCCACCAATGAGTGGGGGAGTAAGCTGTAAACCGATGGGTGATGCAGAGTTTTGTGTGAGCATTCGTAATGCGCTGGTTTGTTGAGCATTAGATATGCTTGCTCACAATATTGCCAAGGTTCACCCTCCACCGTGAAGTGCAAGTTTTCGGTAGAAAATTCTGCAAATGGGTCGTCGCAATGTTCACCATTAACGGTGACGGCGTCGTGTCTGACTAAGATGCGGCAAGCTTTACGTGAGCCAAAGCCTTGGGAGTGTAAAACACGTTCAATGGATATTTTTTTAGACATGGCGGCATTATAGAGGCTTTTACGCGCCCATTACTTCAATAATGCCGTTATCTGCTATCAGCACTTGGCTGGCGATACCATAAAATACGCCGTGTTCCACAATCCCAGGCGTGTTGTTAAGTAGGTTGTTGAGCGCTTCATCGTTGATTTTTACAGGGAATTGCATGTCCAACACG
>CAMCTR010000004.1 GCA_945878605.1 Candidatus Methylopumilus universalis
TTAACCATGGCGGGCTTGGAGGTTGAAGGCCTAGATGGCGTTGGGGCTGAGTTCACCAAAGTAGTAATTGCTGAAATTGTCAGTGCAGAAAAACATCCTGATGCTGATCGCTTGCAACTGCTTAAAGTGAATATTGGGGCTGCAGAGCCACTGCAAATCGTCTGCGGTGCAAGTAATGCTCGCGTTGGTATCAAAGCGCCTTGCGCATTAGTTGGTGCTGTCTTGCCAGGCTTTGAAATCAAACAAGCCAAAGTGCGCGGCGTTGAGTCATTTGGCATGATGTGTTCAGAGAAAGAGCTTGGCTTGGCTGCCGAGAGCGCTGGCATTTTAGAACTGCCAGCAGATGCGCCTGTTGGGCAAGATATTCGCGAGTTTCTGGGCTTAAACGATCAATTATTTACGCTTAAACTCACGCCCAACCGCAGCGACTGTTTGAGTCTTGTTGGGATTGCGCGTGAAGTAGCCGCACTCACTGGCGCTGAGTTGGCGTTGCCTAATGCAAAAGCGGTAAAAGCAACGATCGATGACGCCAAGTCAGTCAGCGTTGCTGATAAAGAGGCTTGCGCGATTTATTCAGGCCGTATGGTTAAGGGCGTTAATGCTAAAGCAATAACGCCTTCATGGATGGTGCGCCGATTAGCGCGGAGTGGCTTACATAGTATTAGCGCCATTGTTGATATTACGAATTACGTATTACTTGAGCTTGGTCAGCCTATGCATGCATTTGATGCGTCGAAACTCTCTGGTGACATTGATGTGCGCTGGGCAAGTCAGGGCGAAGAGATTGTTTTGCTTAATCAGCAAAGGGTGAAGCTAGATAAAGACATGTTGGTGATTGCCGATAATAGCGGCGCGATTGCGTTTGCAGGCGTCATGGGCGGGGCATCGACAGCGGTTTCAGATAGTACGCAAGATATTTTCTTGGAAAGTGCTTTCTTTACGCCTGATACAATTGCCGGCAAAGGTCGCCGTTTCGGTATTAGTACAGACTCATCTTATCGCTTTGAGCGTGGCGTGGACTTTGGCAGAACATTACAAGCGTTAGAACGCGCGACTGCGTTAGTGCTGGAGATTTGCGGCGGTCAAGCGGGCCCTGTGACATCAGTGAACGGCACGTTGCCAGTGCGCGTGCCTACAAAGCTTCGCATGGCGAAATTGAATTCAATTCTAGGTATTACTTTAGAAGAAAACCTAGTGGCGAAGTTGTTCGATCAGCTTGGCTTTGAGTATCACTTAAAAGCCGGGGTGCTTGAAGTGTCACCGCCCAGCTATCGTTTTGATATCGAGCGTGAAGAAGATTTGATTGAAGAAATCGCACGCTTACATGGCTACGACAACATCCCTGCAATTGCCCCAGTGGCTGATTTGCGCATGTTGCCTGACGCTGAAGTTCGCGCTTCATGCCATGTTTTTCAAGATGCATTAGTTGCTAATGATTACCAAGAGGTTGTGACTTATAGCTTTGTGGATGAAAGCTGGGAGCGTGACTTATTAGCGAATGCCACCCCAATTAAGCTGAAGAATCCAATTGCGAGCAACTTGAGCGTTATGCGCTCGTCCATTTGGGGCGGCTTGCTTGATGTCTTGGTTTATAACCTTAATCGTCAACAAACGCGCGTGCGCTTGTTTGAAATCGGTGCAACTTATCATCATGCCGAAAATAACACTTATACTGAAACGAAGTGTATTTCGGGATTGGCCTATGGTGATGCTCTCCCTGAGCAATGGGGCGAGGGTGCGCGCAGTGTTGATTTTTACGATGTAAAAGCCGATGTAGATCATTTAACATTTGGACGTGCAGAATATATTGCAACTGAACACCCAGCATTGCATCCAGGCCAAAGCGCAAAAGTCATGCTGAATGGTAAAGTGATTGGTTGGATTGGTAAGCTCCATCCTAAATGGCAACAGCATTATCAATTGCCAAAAGGCGCGATATTGTTTGAGCTGGATTTTGCCGCATTACGGCAAAGCAAAGTGCCGACTTATTCAGAAGTTTCTAAATTTCCACCGATTCGTCGGGACATGGCAGTATTGGTTGATGAAAGCGTTTCAGTGGCTCAATTGCTTAGTGCAATACAGAGTGCACAGCTTGAGTTTATGAGTGATGTTGGCTTGTTTGATGTATACCGTGGCAAGGGCGTTCCTGATGGTAAGAAAAGTCTTGCATTCTTAGTATCCATGCAGTCTAGCGACAAGTCGCTGACAGATGCTGACGCAGATAAAGCAATGAATGGTATCTTGGAAATAGTCAAAAATCGGTTTGGGGCTGAATTAAGATAACTACCAAAGTAATTGTTATAAAACACTAAGTATTGTTAAATAATGTTAAATCGTAGTATATTAGAATAATATTATCGGTAACATTTTTATAGATAATCTTAGATAATCTTAGATAATCTTAGATAATCTTAGATAATCTTAGATAAGCAGCGGGGATTGGGCATGACACTTACAAAAGCAGATATGGCGGAATTGTTATTCGACCAAGTTGGTTTGAATAAACGAGAAGCTAAAGATATGGTAGAAGCGTTTTTTGAAGAGATTCGCGTGACTTTAGAGACGGGCGATACTGTAAAGCTCTCGGGCTTCGGTAATTTTGAATTACGCAAAAAATCAGAGCGTCCAGGCCGCAATCCTAAAACGGGCGAGGAAATTCCAATCACTGCACGTCGTGTTGTTACTTTTCATGCCAGTCAAAAGTTGAAAAGTAAGGTAGATGAAACTTATGGCGGAGCAAGTACTTAATATTGAGCTTCCACCAATCCCAGCAAAGCGCTATTTCACCATCGGTGAAGTAAGTGAACTTTGTGGGGTTAAGCCGCACGTCTTAAGATACTGGGAGCAAGAGTTTACTCAACTTAGCCCAGTCAAACGTCGTGGTAACCGCCGTTACTACCAGCACCACGAAGTGCTCCTTATTCGCCGTATTCGAGCACTTTTATATGACGATGGCTTCACTATAAACGGCGCACGCAATTTGCTTGATGCAAAAGGTAGATTAAAGTCTGATAAGAACAAAGCACCAGAGGGCGAAGCTGGTGAAGCATTAAACAATGCCCCCTTAAGTCAAGATTCATCTGTTGATGTACAGGTTCTGCATAACGAGCTAGCTGAAATCTCAGCGATTCTCAAAGTTGATTAGTAAACTTTCTTAAGTTTAACTTACTTAGAAGCCTCAGATTGTCTGGGGCTTCGTCATCTCCAGCCTTTCAGCTATAATTCAAGTCTTGTTGCGAAAGCAACAACAGGTTCGGGGCGTAGCGCAGCCTGGTAGCGTACTTGTCTGGGGGACAAGGGGTCGCAAGTTCAAATCTTGCCGTTCCGACCAATTAAAACGATGAGTTGTAAAATCACAAGGCCAGCCTAGTGCTGGTTTTCTACTTAATTGCACAATGCCTTTTAAAATCACTTTCTGTGTTTTCTAAGCCTTTTTCTTTTTCCAATTCCCAAGACCTCACACATTTATTTTCTTTGCCGCACCATTGATAGCCGGCAGATGGGATGCAACCATGTGCATCTTTGTCGCCACCAACCATAGTGGGTGGTTTTGCTTTGCAGGCGGTGATGGTGCTGAGTAAAACAGCAATTAATAGAAAGTAGCGTTTCTTCATTTATTGATTCCAGTTGCCATAGCCTTTAAATTGATCAAAAACGGCACGCATTTCTTCAGCACTTAAAATGGATGGCTTGCCTATTTGAAGCGCGCGCCAATATTGTTCACACAAAGTTTCTACCTCCAAAGCCACATCTAAGGCTTGTTGCAAACTCTTACCGACAGCAATCATGCCGTGATTGGCAAGTAAGCAAGCACGACGGTCTTTGAGCGCTTCAATTGCACTATCAGATAATTTTTGCGTACCAAATAAAGCGTAGTCACTACAGCGGATAGAATCACCACCTACGACGGCTATCATATAGTGGAAGGCAGGAATCTCAAGTCGTAAAGTTGCAAGCGTGGTCGCAAACATGGAATGCGTATGAATCACCGCGCCTACTTCAGGCCTAGCTTGATAAATGTCGCGATGAAAGCGCCATTCAGAAGATGGCTTGCCCGCGTCAATCGCTTCGCCGTGCAGATTCATTTCAACCAAGCTGTTAGCGCTCATTTCATTGATAGGCATCCCAGATGGTGTGATTAAAAATCCATCGCCATGCCGCTTGCTGGCGTTGCCAGATGTTCCTTGGTTAAGGCTAAGTGCTTGAAGTGCTAATGTGCTGTTAAGCAGATCTTCACGTGACATAACGCTCTCTTATCTGAATAGTTGTTTTAGATTGCTCGGGTTGGTTACGCCGCGCTCGGTAATGATGCCCGTGACTAAACGTGCTGGCGTGAGATCAAATGCCGGATTGAGCGCATGACTTTGCTCTGGGGTAACGCGCACAGTTTGAATAGTGCCGTCGCTAGCTAGGCCTGTCACATAACTCACCTCATCCGCGTCGCGCATTTCAATCTCAATATCACTGCGCCCATCTTTTATCGTCCAGTCAATCGTAGGGGAGGGAACGGCCGCATAAAAAGGAATGTTATTGTCGAAGGCCGCTAAGGCTTTAAGATAAGTGCCTATTTTATTGCAGACGTCACCTGTACTTGTGACGCGGTCTGCGCCAACAATCACCATGTCCACTTGACCGTGTTGCATTAGGTGGCCGCCAGCATTATCGCTGATGATGGTGTGCGGAATGCCATGCTTGCCTAGTTCCCATGCTGTCAGGCTTGCGCCTTGGTTGCGGGGGCGTGTTTCATCGACCCAAATGTGGATGCTCATGCCTGCATCATGCGCGGCGTAAATAGGCGCTAGCGCTGTGCCCCAGTCTACGGTCGCTAGCCAGCCAGCGTTACAATGGGTCAAAATATTGAAAGATTCATTTGTGTTTTTTGCTGAGGCCGCCTGTATCAAAGCTAAGCCATGCTGACCGATAGCATGATTGATTTGCTCATCTTCATCGCAAATTAGCGCGGCTTCGCGCCAAGCGGCTTGATTGCGGGCTTCTGAAGGCAACACAGCTAAAACACTTTGCATACGGTTCACGGCCCAACGCAAATTTATAGCGGTGGGTCGGCTTTGTAATAAAGCTTTTGCAGACTTTTCTATATGGAGATCACTGACATTTTCTTGCACAGCAAGTGCCATTCCATAAGCGGCGGCTGCACCAATTAATGGAGCGCCTCTAACTTGCATGGTCTTAATGGCGACAATCATTTCATCTAGATTTGTTAATTCTTTGACTTCGAAGCGATGTGGAAGGATCGTTTGGTCGATGATACCGACGGAAAAAATTGCATCATTTTTGGGCGAGTCCGCACCAGTAATGGGCCATATGGTTCGGTAGACTTTTTCGTCAATTTTCAAGTGAAATTCCCTTAAATATTTATTAAATTTTTAAATATTTTTCTTGCATTTTTTCTACGCTTAAAAACACTCAAAACCTATCCACAAAAACTGTGGATAAAACTGTGGATACCTGTGACTTAAAAGTGTAACTTACGATTTCGTATAGGTTTTTTTAAAACGCTCATTTTTTAATCTATTATTTAACCTATTAAAAACAGTAACTTGTTAGACTGGTGTTGATTCTTAAGGGCATTTAAGATTTGTTAATGTATCACCTGAGGTCGTGTGAATAACTTTGCCAAGTTTGGCATAATTTCTATTGCGTTGTTCGTAGTCATTTCAGTCACTTGAGTGTGATTTATATGCCTTAGCGAGGCGATCAATTCTGAAATTTTTAACAATTGATTTGGACTGTTTCTTTTGTCATTTTGTAGCCATTCTGGAGGAATATCTGGTGCATCTGTTTCAAGCACAACAGACTCAAGTGGAAGCGAAGAAACGAGCTCCCGAATGTTTAAGGCGCGAGAGTAAGTCAGTGCACCGCCAAAGCCTAATTTAAATCCTAAATCGATAAAAAAATCTGCTTGCTGACGGCTGCCATTAAATGCATGGGCAATGCCGCCGCGCAATTTGTGTTTGCGTAAATGTTTCAAAATATCGTCAATAGCACGTCGACCATGCAAAATGACAGGCAAGTCATATTGTTTGGCAATTTTGAGTTGTTCTACAAAGTAATGCTCTTGTAATGCTTTGTTGTAATCTGCAATAAAGTAATCTAAGCCTATCTCGCCGATGGCGACTGGTGGATGTTCGCTTTGCAGCTGATGGGCGACTTCTTGTTCTAGAAACGCTAAATCCTCTTCTTGAGATGTTGCCACATACATAGGATGAATGCCCAGCGCATGGGCGCAACATGAATGGGTTTGAGCAAGCGCTGTCACTGCGACAAAGTTGCTGCGATGAACTGCAGGCACGACCATCATTTTAATATTGTTGTTAAGCGCGTCTTGAATAACGCTTTCACGGTCTGCCTCGAATTCAGCAGCATCAAGGTGGCAGTGAGTGTCAATGAGCGCCATATTGTTTTTTTATCTCTATGGTTTGCTAATAGGCTTGGCTATAACACGGATATCTTGGCCAAATTGACGCACATCGATAAAGCTAAGTTGGGTTCGGTCATCCATGCTTTGCAGGGAAGGAATAGACAACATGCTGAGCGCATCTGAGCCAAATAAAGTTGGGGCGTAATAAAATACAAACGCATCTACTAAATTAAGCGCCAGTAGCGCGCCGTTAAGCGTTTGGCCTGCCTCAACCATCACCTCATTAATGCCGCGCTCCGCTAGGTGGATTAAAAGTTGTTTGAGGCACACTTTATCGTTGTCTGAATGAATGTTTAGCAACGCTGTGCCAGCCTTGATTAAAGCTTCGACTTTATTATTGGGATCTGAAACAAAAGCAATCAGTGTATTGCCGCCTGCTAAGATTTTAGCTGTGGGTGAAATACGCAATTGGCTATCGACCACAACGCGAAGCGGTTGGCGTGCATTAGGAATATGACGCACGTTCATTTGTGGGTCATCTGCGAGCACGGTGCCTATGCCCGTTAAGATAGCACAAGATCTAGCGCGCCAGTGTTGAACATCTTGTCTTGCGGTTTCACCAGTAATCCATTTGCTTTCGCCGTTGGCGAGTGCTGTCTTGCCATCCAAGCTGGCCGCAATTTTAACGCGTACAAAAGGTCTATTTTTCGTCATACGTGAAATAAAGCCAGCATTGAGTTCCTGCGCTTGGGATTCCATTAAGCCGCGTTCAGTCTTAATGCCGGCGGCGGCTAATCTTGCTAGCCCATTGCCAGCAACTTGCGGGTTGGGGTCATGCATGGCGGCGACTACGCGCTTAACGCCAGCTTTAATTAAAGCGTCAGCGCAAGGCGGTGTTTTTCCAAAATGGCTACAAGGTTCTAGTGTGACGTAAGCATCAGCGCCTTGAATAAGGTTAGGAAATTTCGCTGCTGCATCTCGTATTGCAATGATTTCAGCGTGTGGTTCACCCGCTTTTAAATGCGCGCCTTGCCCGATGATTTGACCGTTGTTAACAAGGACGCATCCGACGCGAGGATTAGGGGTGGTGGTGTATAAACCTTGCTCCGCTAAGCGCAGGGCAAGGTTCATGTACTCATGGTCGGCTTGGGTAAACATGATGTATTATCTAGCGCTGGTCATTAGTGTTGCACGATACGGCTGTGCGTGAGTTGATTGTTTTCGTTAAAGAATAAACGAAGGCCGTGAATGTCTTGCATGCAGTTACCTAAGTCATATTCCATTTGACCAGCTTCTTCCCAGCTTGGACGGCCAAGCAATGAAGTTGCGGCTTCGCGCGTGATACCCTCTTGCAAAACATGTTGTTGAAGGTCGTAGGCCATGTCGCCGCGATGGCAGGTTTTGTCTATGGTGCTTGATGCAGTAATCCAAGCAACTTGGTCAAACTTTTTATCACCAAATGCTATGCGGTCTTTCATTCCCCACCAAGCAAAAAAAACGATCGTCGCCACCACCGCCACCAACGCAGAAACCCAAGTGATGGTCATGAAAATTTTGGTGACGTCGTTTTGTGATGTTTCGTTGCTCATCTAAAACCTCAATGATTCATTAAGACTTCTTGTGTGTTGGTGGATCAAGGTCACGAATGACGTTATTAAAGTCATCTACATCTTGGAAGCTTCGGTAAACTGAAGCAAAGCGGATGTAAGCGACTTTATCCATCGCTTTCAATTCGTGCATCACACTTTCACCTAAAGCCCGTGCCATAATTTCGCGTTCGCCTTGGCCAAGTATCTTTTGCAAAATGTGTTCAATTGCTCTATCCACATATTCGGTTGGCACAGGGCGCTTGTGCAATGCGCGGGTGAAAGAGCTACGGAGCTTCTCACGATTAAACTCTTCGCGCGTGCCGTTTTGCTTGACTACTTGTGGCAAATGTAGCTCAGCGGTTTCGTAAGTGGTAAATCGTTTGTCACACTCAGCACAACGTCGACGACGACGAATGGAATCGCCTTCGTCGTTTACACGAGAATCAATCACTTGCGTGTCGTCAGCACTGCAAAAGGGACATTTCATTAGAGGTGTTAAGCGCCGTAAACTGGGAACTGTGAAGTCATCGCGTGTACTTTTGCTTTGGTTGCCGCAATCACTGCTTCGTCGGTTGGATTGTCCAATACGTCAGCAATCAAATTAGCGACTTGACGTGCCTCTTCTTCTTTAAAGCCCCGTGTAGTAATCGCTGGTGAGCCAATACGAATGCCAGAAGTCACAAATGGGCTTTCTGGATCGTTAGGGATAGAGTTTTTGTTCACAGTGATGTGTGCTAAACCCAAAGCCGCATCCGCCGCTTTACCAGTTAAGCCTTTTGGACGTAAATCCACCAAGAAAACGTGTGACTCAGTGCGGCCAGAGATAATGCGTAAGCCTCTTTTTGCAAGCGCTTCTGCCATCACGCTCGCGTTCTTCAACACTTGCGTTTGATAAGTTTTAAATTCTGGTTGCAAGGCTTCTAAGAAAGCCACTGCTTTACCGGCAATCACGTGCATTAACGGGCCGCCTTGCAAGCCAGGGAATACGTATGAATTGATTGATTTTTCAAATTCAGCTTTAGCCAAAATAATGCCGCCGCGCGGGCCACGTAATGTTTTATGGGTGGTTGAAGTCACAAAGTCAGCGTGAGGCACTGGATTAGGATAAACGCCGCCAGCAATTAAGCCTGAGTAATGCGCCATATCCACCATGAAGTACGCGCCTACCTTTTTAGCAATCGCCGCCATACGTTCCCAGTCGAAACGAAGTGAGTAAGCAGAAGCGCCGCCAATCAATAGCTTTGGTTTGCATTCAATCGCAATACGTTCCATTTCGTCGTAATCGATTTCTTCTTTATCGTTTAAGCCATAAGGCACGATGTTGAAAAGCTTGCCTGACAAGTTGGCAGGTGAGCCGTGTGTTAAATGGCCGCCGTGACCAAGGTTCATGCCCATCACGGTATCGCCTGGTTTTAAAATAGAGAAGTAAACCGCTTGATTAGCTTGTGAGCCAGAGTGTGGTTGCACGTTCGCGTATTCAGCGCCGTATAGTTTTTTAATACGCTCAATCGCGAGTTTTTCAACTTCGTCCACGTATTCACAGCCGCCGTAAAAGCGTTTGCCTGGATAGCCTTCAGCATATTTGTTGGTGAGTTGTGAGCCTTGCACTTCCATCACCGCAGGGCTGGTGTAATTTTCAGAAGCAATCAACTCTATATGTTCGTCTTGGCGCACGCGCTCAAGTTCTACATATTTTGCTAAATCAGGATCTACAGCACTCAAGGTTTTTGCTCGGCTAAACATAATTCACTTTCTCTAAAGGCTTAAAAAATAATTTCACCACTTTATCATATTGGATGTGATTTTACCCCACCTCTTGACCGCATCCACGCGGTATAATTCAAGCCAATATTGAATATTTTCTGAGGTAACCAAGATGAAATGGACTGATGTACAAACAATTGCAGAAGCTTTATACGATGCGCACCCTGATGTTGACCCTAAAGTCATTCGATTTACCGATTTGCATGCTTGGGTGATGGCTTTAGATGGGTTTGTTGATGAGCCAAACAAATCCAATGAAAAAATTTTAGAGGCTATTCAACTCGCTTGGATTGATGAAGTTTAATCATGCAAATCCCTAAAGAGATTTTTAAAGCCTACGACATTCGCGGCATCGTTGGTAAAACCCTCACGCCAGAGATTGTTGAAGCCATTGGGCAAGCCCTCGGCTCAGAGGCTTTAGCCAGAAAACAAAACACTATTTGTATTGGGTATGATGGTCGTTTGTCCGGCCCTGAATTAGCCAGTGCTTTATCAAAAGGGATACGTAAAACAGGGGTGAATGTGATTGGGCTTGGCATGGTCGCCACGCCGATGGTTTACTTCGCGGCGTATGAGCTAGGCACGGCTTGCGGTGTGATGGTGACAGGCAGCCATAACCCGCCTGATTACAATGGTTTGAAGATGGTATTGGCGGGAGAAACACTCTCGGGCGAGACCATACAGAGCTTACGAGCACGCATTGAAAATGCTGACTTGGCTATTGCTTCAGATAGCGCTGCTGGCACTGAAAGCTATCACGAAATTGCTTCTAGCTACATCAATAAAATCACTTCAGATGTAAAACTAGCACGTCCAATGAAAATCACCGTAGATTGTGGTAACGGCGTTGCGGGGGCTTATGCTAAAAAGCTATATGAAGCGCTTGGATGTGCTGTACAAGAGCTATTTTGTGAGGTGGATGGACATTTCCCTAATCACCATCCAGACCCATCTGTCCCAGAAAACCTAGCCGACTTAATTGAAGCTTTAGCCAAAGGCGATGCTGAGATAGGCTTGGCTTTTGATGGCGATGGCGACCGTTTGGGAGTGGTCACTAAAGACGGTAAGATTATTTACCCAGACCGCCAATTGATGCTCTTTGCGGAAGAAGTGTTAAAGCGCAACCAAGGTGCAACGATTATTTATGATGTGAAATCGACGCGTAACCTTGCGCCCTGGATTAAAGCGCGCAATGGCAAGCCGCTTATGTGGAAAACAGGCCATTCGCTGGTGAAGGCAAAAATCAAAGAAACCAGTGCTGATTTAGCAGGCGAGATGAGCGGACACGTGTTTTTTAATGATTTAGTCGATAGCAACAACCCAGATAAAGGCCGCCGCTGGTATGGCTTTGATGATGGCTTTTATTCAGGCGCACGTTTGCTGGAGATTTTGAGCAAAGTAGCTAACCCAAGTGAAACCTTGAATAACCTGCCTGATAGCGTGAGCACGCCAGAGCAACACATTCAAATGCAAGAGGGCGAACCCCATGTGCTGATTGCCGCTTTGCAAAAGTCTGCCAAGTTTGAGGGTGCTACCGAAGTCATTACTATTGACGGCTTGCGTGTGGAATATCCCGATGGTTTTGGCCTCATGCGCCCATCCAACACTACGCCGGTGATTGTGCTTCGTTTTGAGGCTGATTCTGAAGACGTTTTGAAGCGTATCCAGAATGCTTTTAGATTGGTGATTTTAGGTGCGGCACCACAAGTTAAATTTCCTTTTTAGTGTTTCCTAGCATTTACCTTGTGATAAGCCAATAACAATTGCTTGTGCATCTCGCTGCCTTCCATATTTTCCCCTAGATTATTTAGGCCAAAGTAGCGAGATTGTCGGCTAAGCAATTGCTGTGCTTGTTGTAAGGTTTCGACGCCGTACATAAGTGCTAAATTAGCGTTAAATGGCTTGGTGTGGTCTAGCTCAGCCATTTCTTGAAGTTGTACCAAGTCTGCAATACAGCGATAAACGCGGGCGCGTTTTTCTGGTAGCTCGCCAAATTGGCTAATCCAATCACAGCCTTCTAAAATCACCTCAACATCACCCACGGCTAAGCCTAGCAGGGCCTTTAGCTCGCCAACACGTAAATCAGCCCAAACGCTACCAGCATCTGCCGCAAGGCCAATTAATGTCGTTACCGGGAGTTCATCTGCTAGCTCAAGGTCTAGCAAGTTTTCTAGAAGCTCAGCACTTTCTTCTTGTGTCAGGTCTTGGGTGCGCAGCAAGCCATGGCGAACCAAGTTACCGACGGTATTGTTTTCCCATTCGAGCTCTTCCACAGGGTAGATTTCAGACATGCCGGGTACAAAAATGCGACAAGCATAGACGTCCAAATGAGTGAAGTCTGAAATGTAAATCTCATGACCACTGGCATGGATAGAATCGCAACACCATTGGTAGTCCTCATCTGTTGTGGTGCCAAAATTCCAATCTACAAATTCAACATCTGGCGTATCTCGGAGGAAATTCCAGCTAATTACCCCGCTTGAATCCACAAAGTGGATTTCTAAGTTTTGCGAGTCGGCGATTTCTTCCATATCAAAACCTGGCGCGACAAAGTTTTTAAGACCATCAATTGCCCGACCTTGTAGTAACTCGGTTAATGCACGCTCTAGCGCCACTTCAAAGCGAGGGTGGGCACCAAAGCTTGCGAAACAACCTTGGTCTTCAGGGTGCAAAAGGGTAACGTTCATCACAGGGTATTTGCCGCCTAATGAAGCGTCTTTTACCAAGATGCCGTAGCCTGCGTCACGCAAGCCTTTAATGCCAGCGGCGATGCGTGGGTAGCGTTTAATCACTGCTTCAGGCACATCTGGCAAGCAAATGCCTTCACGAATGATTTTGTATTTAATGTCGCGCTCAAAAATCTCAGCCAACGCTTGAGTGCGTGCTTCCTTTAGCGTGTTGCCTGCGGACATGCCATTGCTGACATATAAGTTACCAATCAAGTTTACAGGGAAGAAAGCCACTTCATCATCACGCAAACGCGTGTATGGAATAGCGCAAATGCCACGCTTGGCGTTGCCTGAATTTAGGTCAATTAGTTTAGTCGCTGAAACAGTGCCTTCGGGGTTATAAAATTTGTGTAGCTCTTTGTTGAGCAAGCCAACAGGCCAGGCATCGCCAGCGAGCGGAAACCATTTTTCATTTGGGTAGTGCACATAATCTTGATTGCTAATGGCTTTGCCTAAGTAAAAATGCGTCCAAAAGTAATTAGTGCTGAGGCGCTCAAAGTATTCACCAAGCGCACTCGCTCTTGCCGCTAGCTGTGATGCGCCTTTGCCATTGCTAAATAAACGTGTGCAATCACGGTCTGTGACGTGCACTGACCAAATGCTCTCGATTTCATTGAGCCAGGAACGCTCTTCTACATGAAAGCCGATATCCAGCAGCTTGGCTTGTAGCGTTTTAATCGAATATTCAAGCGAAGCATCTTTGCTTGGAATAAAGGTTTCGGTGCTGGCGTGAGGTGTGTTTTGCATAGCGTGGCTTTCAAGCAAAAGAAATAAAAAATGGGCGCCAGCATAGCACGGCCTTGTCAAATTTAAGTGAGATTGTTAGGTAATGACGGTTGGCGTGTCGCGCCCCGCTCTTTGTTTGAGTTCGGATATTTGCAACGCGATTTGTATCATCTCAGCGAGTGCGATTTGCGCATCTAAATCGTGTTTGCTGGTGTCAGGCTCAAAGGCTTCTAAGTAGATGCGAAGCGTGGCACCAGAAGTACCTGTGCCAGAGAGCCTAAATACAATACGTGAGCCATCTGTGAATAAAATGCGCAGGCCTTGTTTAGTGCTGATGCTGCCATCAATCGAGTCTGTGTAACTAAAGTCATCGCATTCTTGTATGGTGTAGCGTCCAAATGGTAGTCCAACCAGCGCGCTAAAGTTGTTACGTAAATGCTCAACGACGCCATTCGCGTCGTCTAGCTGTAAATCTTCATAATCGTGACGTGAATATACATTGCGGCCAAATTGTAGCCAGTGACGCTTCACAATTTGCTCAACGGATTGGCGTTTTATCGCCAAAATATTGAGCCAGAACAGCACCGCCCAAAGACCGTCTTTTTCGCGCACGTGGCTTGAGCCTGTGCCAAAACTTTCTTCTCCGCAAAGTGTTACTTGGCCGGCATCCATTAAGTTGCCAAAGAATTTCCAGCCAGTGGGCGTTTCAAAGCAAGGAATGTCTAGAGACTTTGCCACCATATCCACGGCGCCGCTGGTCGGCATAGAGCGCGCCACCCCAGCAATGCCTTTGGCGTAACCTTTCACCATTCTTGCGTTGGCGGCAATGAGCGCAAGGCTGTCTGAAGGCGTCACAAAAAAGCCTTTGCCCAAAATCATATTACGGTCGCCATCGCCATCAGATGCCGCGCCAAAGTCAGGTGCACTTTCGCCGTAAATTATCTCCACTAACTCATGCGCATAAGTGAGGTTAGGGTCAGGATGGCCGCCACCAAAATCTGGCAGAGGTATACAGTTCATGATGCTGTCTGCAGGTGCACCAAGTCGCTTGATAAAAATCTCTTGGGCATAAGGACCCGTCACTGCGTGCATGGCGTCAAATTTCATGCGGAAGCCAGAAGCGAGTAAATCTTTAATCGCATTAAAGTCGAACAAGGATTCCATTAGCTCGGCATAGTCCGCCACCGGATCAATCACCTGCACCTTCATGCCGGCTAAGTCAGTTTCACCCATCACATCGAGCGCAACTTCAGGCACGGCTATTATTTTGTAATTTTGGATGGTTTTGGATTGTTCAAAAATCGCTTCGGTGACTTTCTCTGGGGCAGGGCCGCCATTTTCGGTGTTGTACTTAATGCCAAAGTCGCCATCCACACCGCCAGGGTTGTGGCTTGCAGAAAGAATAATGCCGCCAAAGGTTTTGTGCTTGCGAATAATGCAAGATACGGCGGGCGTAGAAAGAATGCCACCTTGCCCAACTAATACACGCCCAAAACCGTTTGCCGCCGCCATCTTGAGGATGATTTGAATGGCCTCGCGATTGTAATGGCGGCCATCACCACCCAAGGTCAGCGTTGCGCCTTTTGGGACATTGATAGAATCAAAAATACTTTGAACAAAGTTTTCTAAATAATGTGGCTGTTGAAATATCGTCACTTTTTTACGTAGGCCAGACGTGCCTGGTTTTTGATCAGCAAATGCTTGGCTGGGGATGAGTTGAACATTCATACTGCTTAGCCTTTTTTATTGTTTCTCAGGTTGACACTCACCTGCTTTAACTTGATAATTTGCCGGCGGTCTTAATAACGCATTCAATGGGAGATTAGCTCAGTTGGTAGAGCAGTGGACTCTTAATCCATTTGTCGGGGGTTCGACCCCCCCATCTCCCACCATATTTAGTATTAATTAAATGGCTAGTTAATCAGTAGCCATTTTTTTTGACGATAACTTCACTGTATTTCTTCCTCAAGATTTTAAGCTTTTCCTTTATCTTTGCGTTAGTTTTATTGATTGGACGCATCAATTGGAATAATGTCATCTATTAGTCATATACTTCCACTATAATGGAAATATGGAAAATATAACCGCCGTCAAAGCATTCTTAGCATTGGGGCAGGAAAGTCGCCTTAATGTATTTCGTCTGATTGTTCAAAAAGGCGATGTGGGTCTTACGCCTAAAGACATTATCGAAAAACTAGGTATTCCTAACGCAACGCTCAGCTTTCATCTAAAAGAGTTAGTTCAAGCAGATTTGATTGGTGTCGATCGTGTCAGCCGAAATCTGTTCTATCGCCCCAACCCAACCATTATTTATGATTTAAGCAGGTTCTTAATGGAAAATTGCTGTGGTGGTGAAAGTTGTGCTCCTCAAATCATGATTAATGAAATAAGTAAGTCAGGTCGATAATGAAGCAATACAACATTCTTTTTCTTTGTACGCATAACTCTTCTCGCTCTATTTTGGGCGAAGCTTTGGCTTCCACCCATGCTAGTGGTCATTTTGTTGGCTACTCAGCGGGCTCAACACCTGGCAATACGATTAATCCAATCGCGGAATCGCTTGCGCTTGAAATGGGTTATGCAAAAGAAAAGATGTTTTCCAAAAGCTGGGATGTTTTTGCCAAACCAGATGTGCCACAAATGGATTTGATTATTACCGTTTGCGATAGCGCGGCAAGTGAAGCTTGCCCTGTATGGATTGGCCATCCAGCAACCGCGCACTGGGGCTTCCCAGACCCATCCAAAGTAGCGGGCAACATGGTTGAGAGAAAAGATGCGTTTATTGCTGTCATGAATGGATTAAAAAAACGGCTAGATTTATTCGCTGCATTACCACTAGAAAAACTCGATGCCTTAAGCATTCAAACCGAATTAAGAAAGTTAGCAGAACTATGAGCCAAATCACCCAAAAACTGTCATTCTTAGATCGCTATTTAACTTTATGGATATTTGCCGCGATGGCGCTGGGAATTGGGCTGGGATACTTCATTCCTGGTGTTGAGGGCTTTGTTAATCAATTTCAAAGCGGCACAACCAATATCCCGATCGCGATTGGTTTGATACTCATGATGTATCCGCCGTTTGCGAAGGTAAAATATGAAGAATTGCCTGATGTGTTTAAAGATAAGCAGGTGTTTGGTTTAGCGATCCTGCTTAACTGGATAGTCGCGCCAACACTCATGTTTTTGTTGGCGATTACTTTTGTACCGAATCAGCCTGAGTACATGGCTGGGTTGATTTTAATTGGCATTGCCCCTTGTATTGCGATGGTGATTGTGTGGAACGATATTGCTAAAGGCTCGGCAGAGTATGCGGCAGGATTGGTCGCATTTAATGCGCTTTTCCAAGTGCTATTTTTTAGTCTTTATGCCTACTTTTTCTTGACAGTATTGCCACCTTATTTTGGTTTCACTGGTTTGGTTGTCAATATTACGATGGGTGAAATTGCTAAAACTGTATTCATCTATTTGGGCATTCCTTGCATTGCTGGTTTTCTGACCAGATTCGTGATGCTAAAGTTTGTGTCAAAAAATTGGTATCAACACAACTTCGTGCCCAAGATAGGCAAGCTCACTTTGATTGCATTGTTGTTCACTATCTTGGTGATGTTTAGCCTCAAAGGGCAATTAATCCTTCAATTGCCTATGGATGTTGTCACCATCGCGATCCCTTTGCTGATTTACTTTGCGGTGATGTTTTTAATCACCTTTGTCATCACAGTCGGAATGGACGTTGATTACAAGCGCTGTTGCACGCTGTCATTTACTGCCGCGAGCAATAACTTTGAGCTTGCCATTGCAGTTGCAATTGCAGTGTTTGGAATTAATTCAGGTGCCGCATTTGCAGCGGTAATTGGCCCGTTAGTGGAGGTGCCGATGATGGTGGGTTTGGTTTCAGTTGCTTTATGGATTAAAAGCCGATATTTCAAATAGCGGCTCTTTTTAAAGTATTTGAATGCTTATGCGCTTCGCTTTTGACGCAGTTGCGATCTCACAAAGTCAATATTGATGCGCAGTTCGAAGATATACTGCGAGAAGCTAATCGGCAATTTCATACCCCCAACCCTATCCTCAATATCATCTAGTTTTTTATCAAAAAACGACCAGTCTTCAATATCGACTTCTTGTTTGATTTGCATTTCAAGAAAACGTAGTTCGCCGTAGTATTTAAATAACCGGAATTTCAAAACCAATTGTAAGCAGCGGGGATTAGCCTAATCAATGAATTACTGGGTTAAATTATATTGAATAATATAAGCTGCAATACCAGCAAAATAACCGATTAATGCTAACCAACTTATTTTTTTAACGTACCAGAAGAATGGAATTTTTTCTAAGCCCATTGCCGCAACGCCAGCCGCTGAGCCAATGATTAAAATAGAGCCACCAGTTCCTGCGCAATACGCCATAAACTCCCATAAAAAGCTATCAGCTGGGTATTGCGCTAAATCGTACATTCCCATTGAGGCAGCAACGAGCGGCACATTGTCGACAATTGCGCTGAGCAAGCCTAATAGCGTCACAATTAAATCTTGGCGGCCAATGGCTTTATCTAACATGCCTGCAAATGACTGCAGGATATGGCTATGCTCTAGGGTGGCCACTGCTAAAAGAATGCCGATAAAGAAAACGATGGATGACATATCAATCTGCTTTAGCGCATGGACAAGGGTAAGCTCTTCTTTTTCTGAGTCATCTTTTTTGAAGTGCATTAAGTCGCCAATCAGCCAAAGAAATCCTAAGCCAAATAAAATCCCCATAAATGGCGGTAGATGGGTCAGTGTTTTAAAGACTGGCACTAAAATCAAAATACCGAGACCTGAATAAAAAACTGTGTTGCGTTCAAGCATTGAGGTGTTTGATGTCTTTAACGTATTGGTTGGTGCTGAAATACTTTTGCCGCGCATTGAGTAGCTAATGACTAATAATGGCGCGAGTAAGTTTACTACTGAAGGAATAAAGAGGCCTTTAATAATGGCCAGTGTTGTGATTTGTCCTCCAATCCAAAGCATAGTAGTCGTCACGTCCCCAATTGGAGACCAGGCCCCACCGGCGTTGGCAGCAATGACAATAAGCGCTGCAAACAAAAGTCTGTCACTTGGATCTTTTAATAGCTTTCTGGCGAGTGAAATCATCACAATGGTGGCGGTTAAGTTATCTAAAACTGCACTTAAAAAGAATGTAAGGAGGCTGATAATCCAAAGCAAGGAAACAAGCTTTGTGGTTTTAATGCGCGATGTAATGACTTCAAAGCCGTTGTGGGCATCAATCACCTCAACGATAGTCATTGCTCCGATTAAAAAGAAAACAATTTCTGCTGTGGATGCAATTGTTTCGCTGAGTTGGTGCTTGACCAAGATGTGGTCATTAGTCGCAAGTGCGTAAACGGTCCAAAGCAAGCCAGCGCCTAAAAGTGCCGTGGCTGATTTGTTAATCTTAATAGGGTGCTCGAGTGTTATCGCAAGATAGGTGATGACAAAAATAATAACGAGTGCACTTAACATGATTTTTTAACCGGTCATTAATGAATTAATTTATGTTTTGATTTTAACAGACTAATCCCTTCAACAACTTATACATGGCTGGCCCAATCGAGTTATTTGATTGTTGATGTTGGTATGTACCGTTCACACATGCCGATAAATTCAATCTTCACGTGTGGCTTTCCATTTTTGAATATCTCGTAAGTATCGACTGTGTAACCGGTTAATTTATCGATAATTAACTTGCGGTTAAATTTTTTGCTGGTGCATTGAATTGATCTTGGGTCAATGTCGCATTTAATCTTGTCGGTGTAAAACTCGATTTCATTTCCAACAAAAGCGTAGGTTTTAGAGTCGGGCTCATCAACATGTGGGCCATCGCCTAAGGTGCGTGTGGTGTCACCATCACAGAAGTAGTTGATGTTCTCTGCTATCGCTGTTGCGCTGAACGCAAACAATAAAATAAGGAAGTGTTGAGGTTTCATAATGCCTTGCTTTTAGGAAGTGCGTAAATCAAGCATGCTAGACTTCATCTTACGATAAAATGTCATCTTTAAGCACAAATACCAGCCAGTCATTGATAGCATGTTGATATGACGCACCTACTTCTATGACCGATAAGCTTAGCCTAGAAAAAGATAATCTCACGCCGTTTATGCGTCAATATCTTAACGTTAAACACCAGCATCCCGATATGCTGGTGTTTTATCGCATGGGTGACTTTTACGAGTTATTTTTTGAAGACGCCGAAAAGGCAGCACGGCTTTTAGGCATTACCCTCACTAAGCGCGGCACCCATAATGGTGAGCCGATCAAAATGGCAGGGGTCCCTTATCATGCGGCTGAGCAGTATTTAGCCAAGCTCACCAAAATTGGCGAAGCGGTGGCGATTTGTGAGCAGATAGGCGACCCAGCAAAAGCTAAAGGCATTGTTGATCGACAAGTGGTTCGTATTCTCACGCCAGGCACATTAACCGATAGTGCTTTGCTTGATGATACGCGAGATAATTGGCTTCTCGCGCTGTGTCTTGGCGATGGCTTGGTTGGCTTAGCGCGTATTAATTTAGCTTCGGGAGACTTAATTTTGAGCGAAATTGCGCCAGGGTTGTTGGCGCAAGAGCTTGAGCGTATCGCCCCAGCAGAGCTATTGTTTGACGATAATGTAAATCATATTGCTGTTCAAAATGCGGCTTGTTCTAAAAAGCGTTTAAGCGCTTGGCAGTTTGATTTAGATTCAGCCAAAACTCTCCTCACTAAACAATTTAATACTCATGATTTAGATGGCTATGGCTGCACGGATTTAAACTTGGCAATAGCCGCCGCAGGCGCTTTGCTGGATTATGTGAAGCATACCCAGCGGACGACCTTGCCACATATCAATGGATTAACCGTTGAGCAATCTAGTCAGTTTGTCCAATTGGATGGCGCTACGCGTCGCAATCTAGAAATTGACCAAACTATTCGTGGCGAAGTATCACCAACCCTATATTCACTTCTTAACACCACACAAACGGCGATGGGTGCGCGTTTATTGCGCTATTGGTTGCATCACCCATTACGTGATTTAAGCGTTGTTTCAGCTCGACACAAAGCGGTTGCCGCGTTGATGCATGCTGATGAAAGGGCGATTCGCAATGCCTTACGCAATATTGGCGATATTGAGCGCATTACTACCCGTGTAGCACTAAGAACAGCGCGGCCAAGAGACCTGTCTGCATTGCGTGATAGCTTGACGCAACTACCTGCTTTGCAAGCATTGCTGAGTAAAGTTGAGGCTGATTTAGTCAGACAAATTGCTGGGCAGTTAAACGTGCCACAAAGCGCACTTAATCTGCTTATGCAGGCCATTCAGCCAGAGCCTGCCAGTGTACTAAGGGAAGGTGGCGTGATTGCCGATGGCTATGATGCCGAGCTTGATGAGCTCCGTGGCATGCAGGCGAGTTGCGGTGAGTTTTTGCTGAAGTACGAGGCCGAAGAGCGCGAGCGAAGTGGCCTTACGAATTTGAAAGTGGAATACAACAGCGTGCATGGTTTCTACATTGAGATTAGCCGCGCACAAGCTGAAAATGCGCCTGCCGAATATCGTCGTCGCCAAACGCTCAAAAACGCTGAGCGTTTTATTACACCTGAATTAAAAGCGTTTGAAGATAAAGTGCTTTCAGCCAATGATCGTGCTTTAGCGCGCGAAAAAATGCTATATGAAATCGTGCTTGATCATCTAGCTCCAGAGATTAATGCCTTGCAAGCGAATGCCATTGCAGTTGGGCAGCTTGATGTATTAAGCACATTTGCAGAGCGCGCGCAGTCGCTCAAATATGTGGCGCCAGAGTTTGTATGTGAGAACGCCATCAATATTGTGGGTGGTCGTCACCCTGTGGTTGAACAGATTGCTCAGCCATTTATTGCTAACGATGTGGCGTTATCACCTTATCGTCAATTGCTACTGATTACCGGCCCAAATATGGGGGGGAAATCTACCTTTATGCGCCAAACAGCGCTGATAGTTCTGCTTGCGCATTGTGGTTGTTTTGTGCCCGCGCAATCGGCAATACTTGGCAAAATAGACCGTATTTTTACTCGTATAGGCGCTTCGGATGATTTGGCGGGTGGGCGTTCTACCTTTATGGTGGAAATGACCGAAACCGCTAATATTCTCAATAACGCAACAGCCAATAGTTTGGTCTTGCTTGATGAAATCGGGCGGGGCACATCCACCTTTGATGGTTTAAGTTTGGCTTGGGCTTGTGCTAAACAGTTGCTTGAAAAAAATCGTAGCTACACGCTTTTTGCAACCCATTATTTTGAGCTGACCAGACTGGTTGAAGAGTTTAAGCAAGTGGCAAACGTGCATTTAGATGCTGCTGAGCATGGTAATGGCATTGTGTTTTTACACCGTGTGCAAGAAGGCGCCGCAAACCAAAGCTATGGCTTGCAGGTGGCTGCGCTTGCTGGTATACCAAAGAGCGTTGTGGCTTCAGCTAAGCGTAAGCTCACGCAATTAGAAAAGCAGAATATCGATACAGGCCCGCAAGTGGATATGTTTGTGGCAGAAGACTCGCCCGAGGCGCTTTTGCATCCAGTGGTAAGTGAACTGGAGATTTTGGACCCTGATGACTTAACGCCTAAGCAAGCGCTTGAGGCTTTATATAAGCTTAAAAGTTTGTTGTAAGTAATTTAAAGGCAATAAAAAAGCACCATTGCGATGGTGCTTGATCACATCTGCAATACCCACTTAGTGGTGATGACCGCCAGCGCCGTGCACGTGGCCGTGTGCTACCTCTTCTTCAACCGCTGAACGCACACCAGTAACGGTTGCTTTGAATAGCACGCGTTCGCCAGCCCAAGGATGATTACCATCAACCACCACTTTGCCGTCATCAATGTTAGTAACGGTGTATAGAATTACATCGCCAGTTTCGTCTTCGCCTTCAAATTGCATGCCAATTTTTAAGTCTTTACTTGGGAATGCTGCGATCGGTTCCATCTGAACCAATGTCTCATCGTACTCACCAAACGCATCGGCTGGCTCAAGTGTTATTTCAACTGAATCGCCAACTGCCTTGCCATGAAGCTCTTCTTCTACTCGGGGGAAAATGTTGTCATAACCACCGTGTAAGTAGTTAACTGGGTCTGTGCTTGACTCAAGCACGGTACCTTCGCTGTCGCAGAGTTCATAGGTCATCGATACTACGGTGTTCATGGCGATTTGCATGGTGGTTTCTTTCAAATGGAAAAAATTATCATTAAATTTTACCTGATTTCTTGTTGGATATCGCAATGCGCTATCATACAAATATGAAAAAAAATTCAAATCGACATTCACAGCCGCTCACTTTACTTGGTGGCATTAGCGCAGAAACCTTTCTTAAAGAGTATTGGCATAAAAAGCCTTTGTTAATTCGCGGGGCGATGCCTGCGTTTGAAGGTTTCTTAACGCCGAATGAATTAGCAGGCTTGGCCCGCGAAGAGGATGTACAGTCGCGCTTGATTTCGACTGTTAAAAAAGAATGGAAGCTAGAGCAGGGGCCATTTTCTGGAAAGCGATTTTCGAAATTGCCTAAACGAGATTGGACTTTGCTGGTGCAAAGCGTGAATCATCATCTCCAAGAGGCGAATGATGTATTGCAGCAGTTTAATTTTATTCCTTATGCGCGTTTAGATGACTTGATGGTGAGCTATGCGCCTGATGGCGGGGGTGTTGGTCCGCATTTTGATTCTTACGATGTGTTTTTGTTGCAGGGTTGCGGACAGCGCCTATGGCGCATTAGCGAACAAAAGGATTTAAGTTTGGTGGAGGGAGCACCACTTCGCATTTTACAGAACTTTAATACTGAGCAAGAATGGATTTTGTCTGCAGGCGATATGCTTTATTTACCCCCGCACGTCGCGCATTGGGGCATTGCCGTTGGGGATTGCATGACTTATTCAATCGGCTTTAGAGCGCCTTCTGCCCAAGAGTTAGCGGTTGAATTTTTAAATTACCTGCAAGAACATCGCACGCTTTCAGGCATTTATGCCGACCCAAATTTAGTTACTCAGAAGCATCCGTCTGAAATAGGTGCCGGCATGATTAATCAAGTGTCATCAATTTTAGATGGTTTGAAGTGGAACGATGCCGATGTTGCTGACTTCTTAGGGCTATACTTAACCGAGCCTAAATCCCATATTGTGTTTGATGCACCTAAAAATATGACCTTGCAGGCATTTGGGAAGCGCATGAAGCGTGATGGAGTAAAGCTAAGTTTTAAGAGCCAGTTATTATATGTGAGTAATACTTATTATCTAAATGGCGAGATTGTAGTTTTAGATGCCGACTCTGCAGGTTTGATCTCGCGATTGGCAGACTGTAGATTGTTGTCTGCGGAAGATTTATCTTTAGCACCGAAAATAAGTGAATATTTTGTGGTGCTAATGCATGATTGGTATTTGGCAAGCTGTATTATATTTTCAGAATAATTGTAGAAATTACGATTAAACTACTCGGCAGTTGATAAACTTTTGCAAAAATATGACATTTACTCAATAAAATCACCATTAATTGTTAAAAAAGTAGTGTTTTTTTTAAGGGATGCTGTTAAAATTTTCTGACTCGGCGCACATATGTGCCGTACTGGTTTATTTTTTTATATTTTAAGGAAATTTAAAATGACACGTTCTGCTATCCTTGCTGCTTTGTTAGCTCTTGCTTTAACTGCTTGTGGTCAAAAAGAAGAAGCTGCTCCTGCTGAAGCTGCACCAGCTGCTGAAGCTGCTCCTGCTGAAGCTGCACCAGCTGCTGAAGCTGCTGCTCCTGCTGAAGCTGCTCCTGCTGAAGCTGCTCCTGCTGAAGCTGCTGCTCCTGCTGAAGCTGCACCAGCTGCTGCTAAGTAATTCAGTTCGAGCCTAAAACTAGTTCACTAGTTTAAACTCAACATAAAAGCCGACTTTTAGTCGGCTTTTATGTTTCTATTAGATATAAAGTGAATTTTTAAGGCTTAAATCTTTTTAGGCTTAAATTTCTCTCCAATTGAAGCCAGTTTCTTGGCTGGCAATTCCTATCCAATCCCTCTCGCAATTCAATGCGCCAATGAGTGCATCAATGGCTAATTCGGGCTTGTTATTTTTTTCGCTTAAATGCGCCGCTACAATATGTTTTAGATTGCCGTTATTAAGCTTACTTAAAATCGCCGCCGCACTAGTATTATCCAAATGGCCTAGTCTGCCGCTTACACGTTGCTTGAGTGAAATCGGGTAGATGCCGTTCATCAGCATGTCGATGTCATGATTGCATTCAAGAACTAGGCCATGGCAGCCACTCAACATTTCTTCGATATAAGGTGTTGAACTTCCTGTGTCAGTGAGCACCCCTAATTTTTTAGCGCCATTTGAAAAGGTATACTGCACGGGTTCGCGAGCATCGTGTGGCACAGGAAAGGGCGTTACTTCTACATCGTTGATGTTAAATTTGGTATGACTATCAATAATACGCAAATCAAGCGGTTCGGGGGGTAAAATGCGTTCAACCATTTTTAACGTGCCATGCGTGAGCCAAACTGGTAAGCGGTATTTTCGTGCAAGCTTAAACACACCGCCTGCGTGGTCTTCATGTTCGTGTGTGATTAATATGCCTGCCAGTTGATCTGGCATCAGGTTGATACGCGCTAGGCGCTGTTCGGCGTCTCGTAAACCAAAGCCGCAATCCAAGAGCAGCCTAGTTGATGATTGTTCAACAACTAGGCCATTGCCAGCGCTACCGCTGCCGATTGAGGAAAACCTCATAAATATCCAAGTTGGATTATTTTAATTGCTCGTAAAGCAAGTTGGTGATGACGTTAGCTGTGCTTGAATGGTTGATATTACCTTCTTTATCAACAATGGTTATTTTAGAGCCGCCATCAGCATTTTCTTCCACTTTTACACGGTATTGTTTAGACGGATCAACCGTTGTTTTTTCTGCTGGTTTCCAGAATTTGAGTTTATCTGAAATTGAAGATTCTTCTTTTTTCGCTTCTACAACGGGTTCTGGTTTTTTCTCTTCTTTATCGTCACCCCAGAATTTCAAGCTATCGAGCAAGCCTTTTTTGGTTTTTGGTGCTGTGTCGATATCCACATCTGTATAGCGAACAAAGTAAACGCCATTTGAGCGGTTTTTGTCTTCAACAACAAAGCCAACACGGTCTAGTGCTAAGCCAATACGGCGCCATGCTCGGTCAAACTCGTCGTTAACCGCTAATGTTAATGTGCCATCCGTTGCTTTACTTAGTGAAGCGCGAAGTTGTGTAGTGTTGTTCTCCATGATGCTGCGAGATTTTTGATCTTCAACGCCGAGTCTCACCATTAAGCGTCGAAGTAACTCTGCATCAAGGTCTTCAGCATCTGCACGTTCTTTATCTGCAATGGTTCTTGCTTGCTTTTGAGGTGCGTATCCCATATCAAACTCACCCAGTCTATTTCGCACTTTTACTTTACCATCATCAGGCGTATCAGAAACAGCGCGGTGGCTCATGTAAATTTCTGTTGTGCCTTCACTTTCGCCACGATCTAGACGAGTACGGAATTTTTGACGATTGGCCAAGGTGTTGAGCCTATCTAGCCAGCCTTGAAATTTGTCTAAGTAATTGCCTTTGTTATCTTTTGTGAGACTGCTTGGGTCTACCCATTCGGTTTCCATGACGCCTGTATCTGAATTTTCAACGCGCACTGCAAAGCCAAGTTCTGCCCAAAATTCACGGATGACGGGCCAAATTTTCTCAGGTGGGGCTTGAACAACTAACCAGCGTTGTGAGCCTGCACGTTCTAAATGGACGCTGTCAGGCGTAGGTAATATCTTTTCTTTTACAGCCGGGGTTTCTTCGCCTTGGCTAAACTCAGAATAAGTCGTTGAGCCGCCAGGGACAGTGTAAGTGTCGTTGGCTGAAATAGAAGTCAAATCTGGAGGCACTTCCAGTGGTCTTGAACGGCCAGCACCCTTGTAGTCCGGCGTATTGTTCATGAACGGAATGGAGTCGCAACCGCTCACAGTTAGCGCCATTAAGCTAGCCAGGATGAAAGGTTTGATTTGGTTTTTATTCATGCAAGGTCTCTTAAAGTAATGCATTATTTTGGTGAAATATTCGCGGTTTTCATCGCGTTTAAAAGCGTTTGATGATTTGAGGCTGAAAGCTGCACAAGTGGCAAACGAATGCCTGTGCCAATTAAGCCCATTTTATTGAGCACCCATTTCACTGGAATAGGGTTGGCTTCGACGAATAGTTTTTGGTGTAATGCAAAAAGCTTTGCGTTGATAGCGCAAGCTTCAGCCGTCTGACCAGAAATGGCAGCTACGCACATCTCGTGCATCATTTTAGGCGCTACGTTGGCGGTGACTGAAATCACACCTTTGCCGCCTATGAGCATAAGCGGCATGCCAGTTGCGTCATCACCGCTGTAAATCGCAAAATCTTTTGGTGCGCGGATAATTAAATCTATGCCACGTTCGATGCTACCCGTCGCATCTTTAATGCCGACAATATTTGTAATTTCAGCAAGTCGCAGGGTTGTATCGTTTGTAAGATCAACCCCGGTGCGACCAGGCACGTTGTATAGAATTTGTGGAATATCTACTGCTTCAGCAACTGCTTTGTAGTGCTGATATAAACCTTCTTGTGTTGGTTTGTTATAGTAGGGCGCTACAAGCAAACAAGCGTCAGCGCCTAAATCTTTGGCGGCCTGTGTGAGCTCGATGGCTTCACGTGTTGAGTTTGCGCCAGTGCCAGCAATTACAGGGATGCGACCAGCAACATAATCTACAGTTGTTTTAATGAGTTCGCGGTGTTCATCGTAATCGACAGTCGGCGACTCGCCTGTTGTGCCAACGATAACGATGCCATCCGTGCAGGCGTTGATATGAAAATCAATCAACTGATGTAATGATGGGATATCAAGACTACCGTCTTTGTGCATGGGTGTGACGATAGCGACAAAACTGCCTTGCAGCATGATTAAACCTGACAAATTAATAAAATCGCCTCATTTTAACTGAAAGTGGACTAACTAGAATACGTTTTATTCATGATATTGATGGAATTATTCGCTTAATCATCAGTCCTTATAAACATATAAGCAAATGCGATTTGGGCGCGGATGTTTTGGCTTTATGATAGAGCCCTCAAATAAAGCTAATATCCCCGCGCCTATAAACGAAGGCGCACAAACGCTGTATAATTAGTTTTTCACCCACAACTTAAATTTTTAGCTGAGACTATGGTACAAAACTATATTTTGTTGTTCATCGGCGCTGCCCTTGTGAATAACATTGTGCTGGTCAAAATCTTAGGTCTATGCCCATTTATGGGCGTTTCTAAAAAGCTCGAAGCTTCTGTCGCAATGGCGATGGCAACGGCTTTTGTCTTGACGATAGGTTCAGGCACCAGCTATTTCATTAGCGAGTATTTACTAGGCACAGATTTATTCTATTTGCGCACGATTTCATTTATTGTGGTGATTGCTGGCGTCGTGCAATTTACTGAAATGTGGATGGAGAAAAACTCTCCAGTGCTTTATCAAGTGCTTGGCATCTATCTGCCATTGATTACTACTAACTGCGCAGTGCTTGGTATTCCTTTACTCAACGTGCAGCATAAACATAATTTATTTGAGTCATTGGTGTTTGGCTTCGGCGGGGCAGTTGGCTTTTCATTGGTGCTTATATTTTTTGCCTCTATGCGTGAGCGTTTAGAAGCGGCAGATGTGCCGCCAATATTTCAGGGTGCAGCGATCGCCATGGTCACTGGTGGTTTAATGAGTCTTGCCTTTATGGGGTTTGCGGGGTTAGTGCGCTAATGTTGACAGCTATTTATGTGATGTTAGGTTTAGCATTAGTGCTTGGTATTTTGCTAGGCTACTCAGCGCTTAAATTTAAAGTCGAAGGTGATCCTTTAGTTGCGCGTATTGATGCGATTCTGCCGCAAACACAATGCGGCCAATGTGGATTCCCTGGATGTAAGCCCTATGCAACCGCGATTGCAGCTGGCGAAGCTGATATTAACCAATGCCCACCAGGCGGAGATGCTGGCGCGCGTGCATTGGCTGATTTGATGGGGGTGGAATATAAACCGCTTAATGCTGAACACGGCATACCAAAGCCTAAATCAGTGGCGCTGATTGATGAAAATACCTGTATAGGTTGCACGCTGTGTATTCAAGCTTGTCCTGTCGATGCGATTTTAGGCGCGGCAAAACACATGCACACGATTATAGCTATTGAGTGCACAGGTTGCGAGCTTTGCCTTGCGCCTTGCCCGGTGGATTGCATTACGATGGAACCCATTGCGGAGTCGCCAGATAATTGGAAATGGCGTTACCCAGTTTTTGAAATCAAACCTGCTGCCACTAATACCCTAATTGGCATAAGGCACTAAAGATATGAACGCGTTAGTTAATATTGTGAAGCAAAACTTAGGCTTGGGCTCCATCGCTGTTAATGGCGGCGTGCATCCGCCTGAGCATAAGCAAGAATCAACCACGCAAGCGATTGGTCAATTGCCACTACCTAAACGTTTGGTATTGCCTTTGCGCCAGCATGTTGGCAATCTGCCAAAAGTCTTAGTGGCTGTTGGAGACCAAGTACTTAAAGGACAATTACTCGCAGAGGCTGAAGGCAATATTTCCGCCGCGATTCACGCGCCAACTTCTGGCACGATTGCTGTGATTGGTGATGCCCTCATTCCGCATCCGTCAGGGTTGCCAGATCGTTGTATTACGATAACTGCAGATGGTAAGGATGAGTGGATTGCCCATTCACCAAGCGATTGGCGTAAAGAAGATAAAACGACGTTACTTGAACGCCTTCGTCACTCAGGCATTGTAGGTCTTGGCGGCGCAGCTTTTCCAACGCAAGTGAAATTGCTTACCAATGCTAAATCGCTGGTAGATACTTTGGTGATTAATGCCGCGGAATGTGAGCCTTATATCACTTGTGATGACATGCTTATGCGTGAACGTGCTGACCAAATCTTAAAGGGCGTCGAAATCGCTCAGCATCTTTTGGGTGCAAATCAGTGTTTGATTGGCATTGAAGACAATAAGCCAGAGGCGGCCGAAGCGATGCGCTTAGCCTGCACGAATAGCCCTTTGGCTCAATCAGTCACCTTGAAAGTTGTGGTTGTTCCTACCCAGTATCCAAGCGGCGATGCCCGTCAATTGATTCGCTTGCTCACAGGCATTGAAGTGCCAGCGAATAAACGCTCAACTGATGTTGGTTTGCAATGTTTTAACGTGGCCACAGTATTAGCCTTGCATCGCTATTTTGATTTTGGCGAGCCAGCCTTGTCACGCATTGTGACGATGACTGGTAACGTAAAAATTCCAGCCAACTTTGAAGTCTTGTTTGGTACGCTAGTGACTGACTTAGTCAAGGCTGGCGGTGGCGCTTTGGAAGAGACTGACGATTACATTATGGGTGGCCCGATGATGGGCTTTAGTCTGCCATCTGCGGATGTGCCGATTACTAAAGCGGCTAACTGTATTATTGCGAGTGCGCCTAATTTGTTTGCACCCGCGCCTCCAGCAATGCCTTGTATTCGTTGTGCGCGTTGTGCCGATGTTTGCCCGGTGAGTTTGCAGCCTCAAGAGCTTTATTGGTTTGCTAAATCAAGCAATTTAGAAAAAGCACGTGATTACAACTTGTTTGATTGTATCGAGTGTGGATGTTGCACTTATGCTTGCCCAAGTAATATTCCGTTGGTGCAATATTACCGCTTTGCTAAAAGCGAAATTATTGCGCAAGATCGTGCAAAAGAGGCGGCTGATTTGGCGCGTGAACGTAACGATTTCCGATTGATGCGTATTGAACGCGAAAAACAAGAGCGTGCAGAAAAGCATGCGCAAAAAGCTGCAGGTGCTAAAGCTGAGGTCGCAAATGCTGAAGCCGCTAAAACCGACGCTGCGCCGGTAAATGAAACGCCTGATGACTCTGCAATGGCCGCTAAGAAAGCTGCAATTGCTGCGGCGATTGAGCGTGCAAAAGCACAAAAGGCTTCCGCTACCGCGCCTCAGAATGTGGCGGATGCAAAACCTGCGGTGCAAGCTGAAATCGCAGAAATTGATGCAAGACGTGAAGCCGCAAAACAAGCGGTAAGTGAGCAAACACTAAGCGAACAAGCACTTGATAACATCGCCAGCACACAGGATGAAAAATGAGTCGATCCCCTTATTTAAGTGGTGCGCCAAGCGTGAGCGTCATCATGGTCAAAGTGATGCTTGCCCTTGTGCCAGCCATTGCAGCCTATGTGTGGGTGTTTGGCGCTGGCATTTTGGTGGTGCTCGCTCTGGCCTCTGTCACGGCTTTAGCGGCAGAAGCTTTAATGCTCAAGCTACGTAATCGTCCAATAAAGCCCTTCTTGATGGATGGCAGTGCTTTGCTTGCTGCGTGGTTGTTGGCGCTCTCATTGCCGCCGCTTGCGCCTTGGTGGTTAGTGGTGGTTGGGACCCTCTTTGCGATTGTGATTGCAAAACAGCTCTATGGCGGTTTGGGTTACAACCCCTTTAATCCAGCCATGGTTGGGTATGCGGTGTTGCTGATTTCATTTCCAGTCATCATGACGCATTGGCCTGCACCACTTGAGTTGGCGCAAGCTAACCTCAGTTTTGCGAATCAGCTTCAATATATTTTTGGCGCGAGTAATGGCTTAAGTTTAGATGCGGTTAGCATGGCAACACCGCTTGATTATTTAAAAACACAATTAACACTGCATCATTCAGTGCAGGAAATTACATCTGCACCGCAATTTGGTCTTTTGGGTGCACAAGGGGGTGAGTGGGTCGTGGGCGCCTATTTGTTGGGCGGCTTGTATTTGCTTCAACAACGCCTGATTACATGGCATTTACCAACCGCATTTTTAAGTGTATTAGCTTTAATAGCGGGCGCTTTTTACTTGGTTGATGCGACACATTTTGCACATCCGCTTTTCCATCTGTTTACGGGTGCCTCAATGCTGGGTGCATTCTTTATTATTACCGACCCGGTGAGTGGACCAACTACGCCAAAAGGTAAGTTAGTCTTTGCTGCAGGTATTGCAGTACTGACCTATTTAATTCGTGTGTATGGTGGTTATCCAGACGGCGTTGCATTCTCAGTTTTGCTGATGAATATGTGCGTGCCATTGATTGATGCGTGGACCCAGCCACGTGTATTTGGGCACAAAAAATGAACCCAACCATTTTAAAACATGCCGTAAAAACTGCTTGGGTGATGATTGCGTTCACCATTTTGAGTACATTGGGTTTAGTAGTGATTTACCACTCGACGAAAGCGCCGATTTCTAAGGCCGAGGCCGAAGTACGTATGCGTTTGTTTGGTCAGATTTTGCCAGCAGATTTATACGATAACGATTTGCTTCAAGATGCAATTAAACAGCCTGCTGGTGGCGATTTAGGTAATCGCGATGAAACCATGATTCACCGTGCCCGTATAAAAGGCGAGCCTGCCGCGGTGATTTTAGAAGCAACTGCGCCAGATGGATACAGTGGTGACATCAAGTTACTAGTGGCGATTAAATCGACAGGTGAAATTGTTGGGGTGCGTGTGTTAGACCACAAAGAAACCCCTGGCTTGGGCGACTATATTGATACAGGCCATAGCAATTGGGTTAGGAACTTTGATGGGCAATCTCTAGAAAAAACTAAAGATGATGCTTGGTTTGTGAAAAAAGACGGTGGTCAGTTTGACTTTACAACTGGTGCAACAATTACGCCACGTGCGGTCGTTAAAGCAGTTCACAAAGTGCTAAAGTTTTATCAAGTGCATCAACAAGCTATTTTTGAGACAGTATCGGGTCAAGCATTGGCGCAGTAGTCGCCAATTGCATAAAGGAAATCAGATGAGTGAAATTAATCAGGAAATAACACCAGAGGTCGCGCAAAAGACGGAGGTAAAAGCACAACCAAAAGTCTTTTACAGCGAAATTGTCGAAAATGGCTTGTGGAAACAAAACCCAGGCTTGGTTCAACTCTTAGGTTTGTGTCCAACGCTTGCGATGACAGTAAGTTTGGTGAATGGTTTTAGTTTGGGTGTGATGACAGCATTGGTGATGGCGGCCAGTAACGCCAGTGTTGCACCTATTCGTCAATGGGTGCCGACTGAAATTCGCATTCCAGTGTTTATTCTGATCATCGCGGCCTTGGTTACGATGATTGATTTGTCTATGCATGCCTATTTGCAAAGCTTGCACGCTGTTTTGGGTATTTTTATCCCGCTCATTGTGACGAATTGTATTGTGCTAGCTCGTGTTGAAGCATTTGCCGCTAAAAATCCTGTCGTGCCATCAGCGCTAGATGGATTTATGATGGGCTTTGGTTTGGCACTTGTGCTTGCAACACTTGGCGGTGTGCGTGAAATTATCGGGAAAGGCACATTATTTTCAGGCATTGATTTAGTGTTCGGGCCATCAGCAAAATCGTTGGTATTGAACGTTATTCCTGATTATCAAGGCTTCTTGTTAGCCATCTTGCCACCGGGCGCATTTATTGGCTTGGCCTTATTAATTGCAGTTCGCAATTGGATGGCACAGCGCAAAGTGGCGCGCGAGGCTGCAGCGCCAACTTCAGCTAATCTTGTAGCGCCCTAAATCTAAATAAACTCTCAATGAATGCTGAAAAACGCTATGAGATTTTTCGTCGATTAGCGCTTGCCATTCCTGAACCAAAAACGGAACTTAATTACAACAGTGTATTTGAGCTTTTGATTGCGGTTATTCTCTCGGCTCAGGCTACTGATAAAGGTGTGAACCTTGCCACAACAAAGCTATATCCAGTTGCTAATACGCCGTCCGCTATTTTGGCTTTGGGCGTTGAGGGATTAGAGCGATATATCAAAACTATCGGGCTTTATCACAGCAAAGCAAAAAACGTGATTGCCACTTGTCAGATATTGGTTGAGCGTTTTGAAAGCGTCGTGCCTAACACCCGTGATGCTTTAGAAAGCTTGCCTGGCGTTGGGCGTAAAACGGCTAATGTGATTTTGAACACAGCCTTTGGTCAGCCAACCATTGCTGTCGACACACATATATTCCGCATCGGTAATCGCGTTGGTCTTGCGCCAGGAAAAACCCCTTTGGCAGTTGAGCTGAAGCTGATGAAAGCGATTCCTAAAGAATTTATGCAAGATGCGCATCATTTATTAATTTTGCATGGGCGCTATACTTGCATAGCCCGGCAACCAAAATGTGGAGAATGTGTTATTCGGGACTTGTGTGGATATAAAGCGAAAGCGGCATAATAAATATGGCCTTATTTAATCCAACTCGCGACCAAGTAAGACAATTCTTTTTTGATACTTGGGCTAAATTTAACGCTAATCAAACGCTTACGGATTTGGAGGCGATTGCCTTGCAGATCATCCATATGCATCCTGAGTACCATGGAGTATTAGATGCTCCAGAGCGTTATATTGAGCAAGCTTACTTTCCTGAGATGGGCGAAACCAACCCGTTTTTGCATATGAGTTTGCATATATCCGTGCTTGAGCAAGTGGCGATTAATCAACCGATTGGAATTGCACCTGCTTATCAGGCACTCAAGCTCAAGCATGGCAACGAATCAGACGCACAGCATGATTTAATGGATTGCCTCGCTGAAACGATTTGGCAAGCCCAGCGCGATAGTGCGCCACCTAATTCCGAAGCTTATGTGGCGTGTTTGCAAGCCAAAGTTTATTAGCTAACAAATTTTAGTCGGAACCAAACTTTTTTTATTGTCTATGTTGTTTAAAGCTACTCATGCGGTAAAGTTCTATTCTTATAGGGAGAAATTCATGTCTGCATCAAAAAATACCTTAGCATTAATGGTTGGCAGTGCATTGGCTGCAACAGTTTTATCAACATCAGTGCAAGCAAATGAAAATCCATTTAGCGCAAAGCCTTTGGCTTCTGGCTATATGGTGGCCGATGCAAGTAATCCCAACAAAATGAAAGATGGACAGTGTGCTGCAGGCAAATGCGGTGCAACGCAAAAGCCAAAGAAGGAAAAAGCTAAAGAAGGCTTGTGCAATGCTGAGAAAATGAAAGATGGTGCTTGCAGTTCGGAAATGCGTAATACTGCTAAAAAAGCTAAAGAGGGCGCTTGCCATGCTGAAAAAGCCAAAGAAGGCGCTTGTCACGCAGATAAGAAATAAGCGCTGATACAAAGCTGATGCAGCAATTTCAAAATAAGCATACTGCTGGATTGGGCTTGAAGCGTGAATTAATTCCGCAAATTCAAGCGCAGTTTGGCAAACCAGAAATTGCTGCCATTGATTTTTTAGAAATCGCGCCAGAAAACTGGATAGGGGCTGGCGGTAAAGGGGCTAAACAACTTGATTGGTTTGCCGAGTGGTATCCTCTAGTTTGTCATGGATTGTCGCTTTCACTCGGCGGGCCTGATCCGCTTAACATTCCTTTTTTACATCAAGTAAAACACTTTCTCGACACCCATCAAATATCGCTTTATACCGAGCATTTAAGTTATTGCGCGGCTGATGGCTTTTTGTACGATTTATTGCCAATTCCTTTTACCGAAGAAGCTGTGCATCATGTGGCAAGCCGCATTAAGCAGACTCAGGATATTTTAGAGCGACGGATTGCAGTGGAAAACGCTTCTTACTATGTCGCAGCGCCAATCTCTGAAATGGACGAACTCAGCTTTATTAAAGCGGTGCTTCAAGAAGCCGATTGCGATTGGCATTTGGA
>CAMCTR010000005.1 GCA_945878605.1 Candidatus Methylopumilus universalis
TACCTATTTAATTTTTATCTCAACAATCTCTATTGCTGGAGGGGAGTGAAGTCGATTATCACGAATTTTTCTTTTTTTATAAATTGAAAAAACGCTTTCAGATCCTAAATTAAATCCCCGAGGCGACTTGTATCCGTCTAAAATTAAAACTTGCGAAATATTAAGAAAAGTTCGTTTTTCGACATCTCTCAAATAGATTACTCTGTCGGAAAGACCTTGTTGATATTGTGAATATGCGCCGTGTCTGAGACCTTTATGTCTCAGTTTTACAATGTAACTAACTACTGGAGGGAGGGTTGAAAAATGGGTTTCAAAATTACCCCCCAGCCAGCCCATTCCGTTACGGTTGAATAAATCCATGCATAAACTAAGCGAAGCTTAGCTGAATTAATTTTTGTGGGTGCCTTTTTGGCTTGGTAACTGCCACTTAAATTGAATTGCAAGCCATCTTAATAAAGTAGTAAAGCTAGCGGATAGAAATAAAGTCAACCATTCAGGCAAATTCAACTCTGATAATCCAATGAGGACCCAGCCGCCTAAGAATGCTAATACTGCATAGGGCTGGTGATCACTAAAGGCCTTAGGAATCTCGTTACAGCAAATATCCCTGAGCACTCCCCCAAACACCGCGGTCATCATTCCCATGAGCGCAGCGACTATTGCTGGCATGCCTAGCTCTAGAGCGATTTGCGTGCCTAGCGCTGTAAATAAGCCAAGCCCAAGCGCATCTGGAATTTGAATCGCTTTTTCGGTCAAGGTGATGTGACGTTCACGCATAAAAAACATTGCGAGAAGACATACACCAATCAAACCCCAAAGCCAAGTTGAATGACTTACCCAAAAGAACGGGCGCCTATCTAATAAAATATCTCTAAGCGTACCACCACCAAACGCTGATAAGCCACTTACGATAAATAAGCCAACAAGATCCATGCGCTTTTTAATGCCTGCGATGAGGCCTGAGAGGGCAAAGGCAAAGGTAGCAATGATTTCTATGCTGAACTGAATGGCGTGTAATGAGAGATTAAGCATTAAAGCCAATCCCAATTAGCATGCGCCTTACGAGGCGCGTGTTTCATTACGTAGTCCCAAAACCACGGTGGCAGGAAACGCATAAGGTGTGTCAAACAACCCATCTGCCAAGGGATTACAATAAATCGACTTTTCTTTGCAATCGCCTGTGCAAATTTCTTAGCCGCAACATCAGGCGCCATTAAGAACGGCATTGCGTATTCGTTAATATCAGTCATCGGGGTTTTGATATAGCCTGGTGCGATTGTTGTAACGCTAATGCCATTAGGGCTAAGCTCAACTCGTAAGCTTTCTAGGTAAGAGATAACGGCAGCTTTTGATGCACTATAAGTGCCGGCTCCTGGCAAACCTCTAATGCCAGCAACGCTGGCAATCCCGACGAGGCTTCCTTTTCCTGCCTGCTTCATGAATTGAATAAAAGGTTGGAAGGTATGCACCATTCCAAGCAAGTTAATATCAATCACCGCCTGAAACGTCTTGATATCGTCTTTGTTTTCAGTGAGCGTGCTAGCGCTAACACCAGCATTTGCAATCACAACATCTGTAGCGCCAAAGCGAGCAATAAAATCCAATGCCGCTTGTTCCAAGGCTTCCGCATCGCGAACATCAAGTGCATAAATTGCAGTTTCGGTTGGTAGTGATTCTTGAACCGCTACAAGTAAATCGGCACGTCGCGCAACTAGACCAATGATGGCGCCCTCTTTGGCATAATGTTGGGCAAGTGCTTGCCCTATGCCGCTTGAGGCGCCAGTAATAAATACTTTAAGTTGGGACACGGATGAGTTTGGTAATTATTTCTTGGCCGCTTTGTCTTTACGAACGTTCTCAATGATGTAGTTAGCAACATTAAAGACCTCTTGGTTGCCGCCAGCCATGGTCACAGAAGTGATGAATTTACCGTCAATAATTAATGATGGCACACCCGTTGCACCTGAAGCGCGGAAAATTTGTGCAGCTTGGTTGAGTTTGGTGTTGAGTGAGAATGAATTGAATTCGGTTTCAACTTTTTTACGATCCAAACCGCTTTCTTTTGTAATCCAGTCGATTGTGGCCTTTTCATCGTTTGGTAAAAACGCTTTCTGTTTATGAAGCGCTTCAAAAAGTTTATTGTGTAGTTTTTCTGATAAGCCTAATGCTTCCATCACGTAGAAGGCTTTGGCCATCGGTGCCCAATCAGGACGGGGCAGGCCTGGTAGACGTTTGAATGTTACATCTTTAGGTAAGGCTTTCACCCACGCGGCAAGTTTCGGTTCCAAATCATAGCAGTGCGGACAACCGTACCAGAATAATTCAGTGACTTCGATTTTTGAAGGGTTGTCAGTTGGAATGACTTGGGCTGTTTGCGTAAACTCAGTGCCATTTTGTGGAGCATCTGCCATCGCTGATGTAGCAACTGGCAACACTAGCAATAACATCAGAGCGGTAAGAATGTTTTTCATGCTTGATATCCTAAATTAATATTGAAAACTGTTCGTTAGTTCTTTAATAACGTATTAAGTTTAAATTTGCTGACAAATGATTGTGTCTAAGTTTTTATTGTTGAGATGTTGTATTTACTTTAATCAAATCAGGCTTAAATCCGTTTTCCACTAAATCACCTCTTGTTTTGGTGATCTGAGATGAATCTGCAAATGGGCCAACGCGAACCCGATGCAATATTCCGCGGTCAGGGGTTGTTGCTGTTTGAATAATGGCTTCTAAACCAAGAAGCGCTAATTTTGCCTTGACGTTGTTGGCTTCCTGTTCGGTTTTAAATGCGCCTACCTGAAGGAAGTAAGTTTCCTTAGCCTGTGCATTATTTTCTAGCTGTTTGATTTCTTGTTCGGTGACCTTGGACTCATTGCCAGGCAAGATGTTGTAGTACTCAAAGCGATCCTTGGTTGGCGCCTCTTCCACTTTGGCATCTTTTTTAGCGTCGACCGGATTGCCTGATTCAGCAGTGATGGTAGGTTCTGTTTTTGCACTAAATGGGCTTTCGCCACCTTTAATGTAAACAGTAAGCGTTACTGCAATCCCTACGCCAACAAGCAAACCAATAATTAAACCATTTAAAAATGGATTAGGCTTGTTCTCAGGTTTCGGGGGTGCGGGTTTGTAATCTCTGCTCATATAAATATCCAGTGATATAGCTTGTTTGAATCGAACAATCCTTACATCTTATTCGGTGCGCTAACACCTAATAATTGAAGGCCATTTCTTAATACCTGCTGTGTTGCGCTGATTAGCGCCAAGCGCGCCAATTTAGTCGTTTCATCATCAACCAAGATTTTATGCTCATTGTAAAAACTGTGTAAGTCACTCGCCAAGTCTTTTAGATAGTTTGCAATCGTGTGCGGTGCTAAGTCTGTGGCTGAATTCTCAACTACTTCTGGGAACTCGCTTAAGCGTTGCATGAGCGCAGCATCATGCGCACTGTTTAGCGGTTTTAAATCAACCTTAGGCAGGCTTTTTGCATCGCCAGTCCACTGTGCCAATACACTGCAAATACGCGCATGCGCATATTGGATGTAGTACACAGGATTGTCGTTGGTTTGCGCACGCGCTAAATCAATATCAAAAATCAGTTGTGAGTCGGCACGGCGCGCAGCTAAAAAGTAACGCGTTGCATCGCAACCAACCTCTTCGATTAAATCTCGAAGTGTGACATAGCTGCCCGCACGTTTTGATAGCTTAACTTCCTCACCGCCGCGCATCACGGTAACCATCTGGTGCAATAAGTAATCAGGCCAGCCTTTAGGAATGCCAGCGTTTAATGCCTGCAAGCCAGCCCTCACACGGGTGATGGTACTGTGGTGGTCGGCACCCTGTTCGTTAATCACACGATCAAAGCCACGGTTCCACTTGTCTACATGGTAAGCCACGTCTGGAACAAAGTAGGTGTAGCCGCCATCCGACTTACGCATGACGCGGTCCTTGTCATCGCCAAAGTCCCTGGTCTTTAACCACAGCGCTTCATCCTGCTCGTAGGTGTGGCCACTCGCAATTAAACGCTGTACGATATTTTCAACTTTGCCTTCGGTATAAAGCGCGGACTCAAGTGAGAACACATCGAATTTAATTTGGAAGGCTTTTAAGTCTAAATCTTGTTCATGGCGTAAGTACGCAACGGAGAAGGCGCGAATGGATTCAGCATCCTCTACGTCACCAGTAGCGGTCACCGACATGTCGTCAGCGATTACGGTTTCATTGTTGAGATAGGCCTTCGCAACGTCAGCGATATAATCGCCGCGGTAACCAGCGTCAGGCCAATCCGCACTTTCCGGGCTCACGCCCTTGCAACGAAGCTGCACAGAAAGTGTGAGATTATCAATCTGTGCACCCGCGTCGTTGTAGTAAAATTCACGTGTCACCGTCCAGCCGTTCGCATCGAGCAAACGAGCTAAGCAGTCTCCAACCGCCGCACCGCGACCATGCCCCACATGGAGTGGCCCCGTTGGATTGGCTGAAACAAACTCCACCTGAACTTTGCGGTTTTGGCCGATAGTGTTGTGACCAAATTTTTCGCCCTGGGCTGCAATCAAACCGATCACGGCTTGTTTAGCGTTTGCGCCAAGGTAGAAGTTAATAAACCCCGCACCAGCAATTTCAACTTTTTCAACATAAGCAGATGTTGGGAGCGCTTGGATTAAACTTTCTGCAATCGCCCGTGGGTTTTGACGAAGTGGCTTGGCAAGCAACATGGCTAAGTTTGTAGAGAAGTTGCCGTGGTCTTTATTTTTTGGGCGCTCAAGGTGAATCGCTAAATTAGACGCGTCAACATCAGCGTTTTGCGTTAAGCTTTTTGCGGCTTGGGCTAGTAATTCGGTAAGATGTGCTTTCAAGGCAGAATATCTAAGAGGTATAAAAGGTGTATTTTAACTCATTGAGTGCTTGCGCTCATCCCCTATTCAATTTTATCTAGCGATTACCTAGCGTTAATGCATAAAAATATCCTTCAAATTGCCCTGGATGTCCCTCTAGACCGACTTTTCGATTATCTCGATGGTGGATTTGATGTTCAAGTTGGTCAGCGCGTCGTCGTCCCCTTTGGCGCACGTAAGGTCGTGGGCGTGGTAGTGGGCATCACGGATAAGACTAATTTTGCCATTGAGAAACTGAAATCGATCATGCAGGTCTTCGATGGTGAACCGCCGCTCGAGGCTGATACTTTTGAGCTCTTGAGATTCTGCGCGGATTACTACCAGTACCCGTTTGGGCAGGCACTTTTAGCGAGTTTGCCGACAAGGCTCAGACAAATTGAGCCAGCCGTTTCCAGGAAACAGTTTTTATACGCGCTCAGCCCTGAAGGCTTGCAAGCCAATATTGATGAAATCCCTGCACGCCAATCGGTGCAACGCAAAATCTTTACAGCCCTGCTGTGTGGGGCGCTAACCGAGTCCGCCCTTAAAGAAACTTCAGCAAGCTGGCGACCCGCCATCGAGGCGTTCCGAGAAAAGGGTTGGATTACTGCCGAGCAGGTCTTGGCTGGATTTAAATCGAGCAATACGCCCGTTCCTCCACCGCAACTTAACGAAGAGCAAACCTTCGCGGTGAAACAGGTGACTGAAAGCGCAAACACTTTTAAGCCGTTTTTACTGCATGGCATCACGGGGAGTGGCAAAACCGAGGTGTATATGCAGATTCTGCAGCAAATCTTGGCTGATCCTGATAGCCAAGCGCTGGTGCTCGTACCCGAAATTAACCTCACCCCGCAGCTAGAAGCGCGTTTTAGAAATCGATTGCCACATTTTCCTTTGGTGTCTCTGCACAGCAATCTAAGCGATAGTGAGCGCTTACAAAATTGGCGCTTGGCGCAATCAGGGCAAGCAAGAATTATCATCGGTACGCGCCTCGCCGTGTTCACTCCCATCCCAAACTTAAAAGTCGTATTGGTGGATGAGGAGCACGACGGATCTTATAAACAGCAGGACAGTATGCGCTATCACGCACGTGACGTCGCCATGGTGCAGGCGCAGCGCAATAAAGTGCCGATTGTGATGGGAAGCGCAACGCCAGCGCTTGAAAGTTGGCAGAATGCGCAGACTAACAAATATACATTGCTAAGCCTAAACGCACGCGCAGTTGCCCAGTCAGCCCTGCCCAATATTCGATGTTTAGATACCACGAAACTAGAGAGCACAAACGGGCTCACCCCCGTGCTCGTTAATGCAATGCGTGAGCGTTTAGAGCGCGGTGAGCAGAGCCTGTTATTTATTAATCGGCGTGGCTACTCGCCAGTGTTGTTATGCAGTGCCTGTCACTGGATTGCACCCTGCATGCGCTGTAGCAGTCGTTTGGTGGTGCATCTTAAGCAGGGTCGGTTACGTTGCCACCACTGTGGCCATGAGCAGAAAATGGTGCGTCAGTGTCCAAGCTGTGGCAATGCCGATTTGCACCCAACTGGTCAAGGCACACAGCGCTTGGAAGAGACCTTAAAGCAGTTATTCCCTAGCGCTAAAATTCAGCGCGTAGACCGTGACAGCTCCAGCCGTAAGGAAGCACTCAACGATATTTTGACCGCCGTGCATGCCAATGAAATTGATATTTTAATTGGCACTCAGATGCTAGCGAAGGGGCACGATTTCCCCAACCTAACCCTGGTCGGGGTGATCGATACCGACAGCGCATTGTTTAGCCCAGACTTTCGGGCGGCTGAGCGTCTGTTTGCCCAGCTCATGCAGGTTTCTGGCCGCGCGGGGCGTGCCGAAAAGCCGGGTGAAGTGCTCATTCAAACCGCGTTCCCAAGCCATCATCTGTTCAACGCATTGCGTAGCCAAGACTATCCAGCATATGCGCAAACCCTCTTACAAGAGCGTGAACTGGCGCAGTTCCCACCCTTTTGCTACTTGGCTTTATTGCGGGCAGAAGCTAGCAACTACCGAGAAGTGGAGATATTCCTAAATTTTGCTTTTGAGCTTGCGCGTAGCTTGAGCCAGCAGGTCTTAACCTATGACCCAATGCGTGCGCAGATGGAAAAACTAAAAGGGATGGAGCGCGGACAGATCCTGATGCAGGCTACCCAGCGTGGTGCTCTGCAGAAGTTGCTCGCTTCACTTACGCCGAAAATACGTGCAAGTAAATTGGCGGCGAAGGTCCGCTGGAGTGTGGATGTTGATCCGATGGAGTTCTAGGTCGTAATCTGCGTTAATTAAGATTGGTGGTACTGCGGACTGTGTTCGCGAACCGCTGATAGGAAAGCCGCCGCATTCTCTGGTGGCGTCCACTGCGTGATGCCATGGCCAAGATTAAAAATATGACCATTCCCCTTGCCGTAACTCGCTAATATTATGGCTACTTCTTTTTCAATGGCTGCTGGAGTGGAGAGCAGAATCGCTGGATCCATGTTGCCTTGAAGTGCGACCTTATCCCCAACACGTTGACGTGCTTCGCCAATGCTCACTGCCCAATCTAAACCTAATGCATCCGCACCGATCGCTGCTTGGGCTTCTAGCCATAGCGCGCCACCCTTGGTAAATACAATGCTTGGTAACTTCTTGCCCTCAGCCGTTTTGGTGAGGCCGTTCACGATCTTTTGCATGTAAGCGAGTGAGAACTCTTGGTAGGCATTGTGTGAAAGTGTGCCGCCCCATGAATCAAAAATCATTACTACCTGCGCGCCTGCCGCGATCTGCGCATTGAGATACAAAATCACCGTTTGCGCGGTTGTTTCGAGGATGTGATGCAATAGATCAGGACGAGCATAGGCCATTTTCTTAATCGTTAAGAAGTCGGTGCCGCCCTTACCCTCCACCATATAAGTGGCTAGCGTCCAAGGGCTGCCAGCAAAGCCAATCAGTGGTACGCGTCCATCTAAAGTCTTCCGTATTTGGCTGACCGCATCGAACACGTATTGGAGCTTCGCCATGTCTGGCACTTCAAGTTTTTTGATGTCCGCCTCTTGTTGAAGCGTGCGCTCAAATTTTGGGCCTTCGCCCTCCTCAAAATAAAGACCCAAGCCCATCGAGTCTGGCACGGTCAAGATGTCAGAAAATAGAATAGATGCATCGAGTAATGGATAGCGATCTAGTGGTTGAATCGTGACTTCGGTGGCGAAGTCAGGGTTTTTACAAAGCTGTAAAAAGCTGCCCGCCGTTTTGCGACTTTCACGGTACTCCGGTAAATAGCGACCCGCTTGACGCATCATCCAAACAGGGGTGTAGTCTGTTGGCTCGCGCATCAGGGCTTTTAGGAAGGTATCGTTTTTTAATGTCGTCATTTTTCTATCAATATTTTAAGAAATTCAATCATGAAAAAAGGGTGCCTAGCACCCTTTTCTCTTACGCTAACTTAGCGAGGTAGATTTGAAGAGCCCATTAAGAATTCATCAACCGCACGGGCACATTGACGGCCTTCGCGAATCGCCCAAACCACAAGTGATTGACCGCGACGCATGTCGCCGGCCGCGAATATTTTGGCTTTAGAGGTGGTGTAACAACCTAGGCCATCGGTTGTTGCTTTCGCGTTGCCGCGTGCGTCTTTTTCAACGCCAAACGCATCAAGCACCTTTTGCATTGGGCTTACAAAACCCATCGCTAGCAATACCAAGTCCGCTTGAATGATGAACTCAGAACCAGGCACATCAACCATTTTGCCATCTTTCCACTCTACCTTAGCGCCTTTAAGTGCGGTTACTTTGCCATTCTCACCAATCAATTCTTTAGTGGTGATAGACCAGTCGCGGTCACAGCCTTCTTCATGTGAGCTTGAGGTACGGAGTTTAAGCGGCCAGTTTGGCCATACGAGATTTTTATTTTCTTTTTCTGGCGGCTGAGGCATCACTTCAAATTGTGTGATTGACACAGCGCCATGACGGTTAGAAGTGCCCACACAATCAGAACCTGTGTCGCCGCCGCCAATTACCACCACATGCTTATTCGTTGCCATGATTTGGTTAGGCACAGTATCGCCAGCCACTACTTTGTTTTGTGGGCGTAGGAAATCCATTGCAAAATGCACGCCATCAAGCTCTCGGCCTGTCACTGGCAAATCACGTGGGTTTTCAGCTCCACCGGCTAGAATCACCGCATCGAAATCTTTGCTTAAATCTTCAGCACTGACGTTTTCACCAACAATATGGTTGACGCGGAACTCAACGCCTTCGGCTTCCATTTGTTCCACACGGCGGTCGATATGGCTCTTCTCAAACTTGAAGTCAGGGATGCCATAACGGAGTAAACCACCCACACGCGTTTCTTTTTCAAAAACGACAACGTTGTGACCAGCACGTGCAAGCTGCTGCGCCGCAGCCATGCCCGCAGGGCCTGAGCCAACGATGGCAATTTTCTTGCCTGTTTTGTGTGCTGGCGGTTGTGGAACCACCCAGTTATTTTCCCAAGCTTTATCAATAATCGCGTGCTCAACAGACTTAATGCCTACCGCATCATCGTTAATATTGAGTGTACATGCTGATTCACAAGGGGCTGGGCAGATACGGCCAGTAAACTCTGGGAAGTTGTTGGTTGAGTGGAGCACATCAATCGCTCCCTTCCAATCTTGCTGATAAACCAAGTCATTCCAATCAGGAATGATGTTGTTAACTGGACAACCTGTGGTGCAAAAAGGAATCCCGCAGTCCATACAGCGCGCGCCTTGGACCTTCGCTTGATCATCTGTTAGATGAAGCACAAATTCTTTGTAGTTCTTAACGCGATCAGTGACTGGTAAATTAGCCTCTGAAATCCGTTCAAATTCCATAAAGCCGGTAACTTTACCCATGATTATGCAGCCTCCTTCTCGGCAGCAGCGAGCTCATTAAGCGCGCGTTTGTATTCATTTGGCATGACCTTCACAAATTTGCTTCTCGCATTTTCCCAGTCAGCACGAAGCGCTTCCGCACGCTCACTGCCTGTGTAAGCGATGTGTTTGTCGATTAATGCTAGGAGTATGGTTTCATCCGCTTGGTTCAAGTGGTTGATGCTACCTGCAGTAAAGGTTGAAGCGGCCTCCACTTTCTCAAGTGAAACCATGGCCATGTTGCAACGCTTGTTGAACATGCCATCCTCGTCGAATACATAAGCAGCGCCGCCTGACATACCGGCAGCAAAGTTAAGACCCGTTTGCCCAAGTACCACCACCGTACCGCCCGTCATGTATTCACAGCCGTGGTTACCAACACCCTCAACTACCGCGCTCGCGCCAGAGTTACGCACACAGAAGCGTTCGCCCGCTACGCCGCGAAAATAGCTTTCGCCAGAGGTCGCGCCAAACATCACGGTGTTGCCCACAATTACGTTTTCATGCGCAAGGCCGCGGAATGCGATGGGAGGTTTAATCACGACGCGACCACCACATAGGCCCTTGCCCACATAGTCATTGCCTTCGCCTGTCAATTCTATACTTATACCGCGTGCCAAGAACGCCGCAAAACTTTGACCTGCGGTGCCTTTTAGCTTGATGCTAATGGTGTCGTTCGGCAGGCCAGCATTGCCGTAACGCGTTGCGACTTGGTTAGATAGCATGGTGCCAAAAGTTCGGTTTGTGTTGGTAATCGGCAACTCGATTGTTACCTTTTCAACTTTTTCTAAGGCTGGTTTTGCAAGTGCAATCAATTGATTATCAAGAGCATTCTTCAAGCCGTGGTCTTGAACATCGTTGTTAAATAATGAAACAGATTGATCCACTTTTGGTTGATGAAATACCTTGCTGAAATCAAGACCAGCAAGCTTCCAGTGGTCGATACCCTTTTGCATATCGAGCAAATCAGCACGGCCAATTAAGTCGTTAAATTGACGGATACCCATGCCCGCCATTAACTCACGCACCTCTTCAGCGATAAAGAAGAAGTAGTTCACGACGTGCTCAGGTTGACCTGTAAAGCGTTTACGCAGTTCAGGATCTTGTGTTGCAACGCCGACTGGGCAGGTGTTGAGATGGCATTTACGCATCATGATGCAGCCCTCAACCACCAGCGGTGCAGTTGCGAAACCGAATTCATCAGCACCCAGGAGCGCACCAATCAATACATCGCGACCTGTTTTCATTTGTCCGTCAACTTGCAACACGATGCGGCCACGCAATTGGTTTAGCACCAGCGTTTGCTGTGTTTCAGCAAGACCAAGCTCCCACGGTGTACCTGCATGTTTGATCGATGAAATTGGAGATGCTCCAGTACCGCCGTCATGACCAGCCACCACGATGTGGTCTGATTTTGCTTTTGCCACACCCGCTGCAACCGTTCCAATACCCGTTTCAGAAACTAATTTTACAGAGATGTCTGCTTTTGGATTCGCGTTTTTCAAATCGTGAATCAACTGCGCCAAATCTTCAATCGAGTAGATGTCGTGGTGTGGTGGTGGCGAAATCAAACCAACGCCCGGCACTGAGAAACGTAAGCGAGCAATATAAGGGCTCACTTTATGGCCTGGTAACTGACCGCCTTCACCAGGTTTTGCACCTTGTGCCATTTTGATTTGAATTTGGTTAGCATTGGCTAAGTACTCAGCAGTCACACCGAAACGGCCTGAAGCAACCTGCTTAATTTTTGAGCGCATTGAGTCGCCAGCTTGAAGTGGAATGTCTCTCTCGATCAAACTTGCACCAATGACTTCAGCCATTGAGCTCGCTTTAGCGACAGAAATGAAGCGTTTTGGATCTTCGCCGCCCTCGCCTGTGTTTGATTTACCACCAATACGGTTCATCGCAATCGCTAATGTGGCATGTGCTTCAGTTGAAATAGAACCCAAAGACATTGCGCCTGTAGCAAATCGTTTAACGATTTCTTTGGCTGATTCAACTTCTTCAAGTGGCACAGGAGCGCCAGCAGATTTGATCTCGAACAAGCTACGTAGCGTCATGTGACGACGGCTTTGGTCGTTGATCAGTTTTGCGTACTCTTTGTATGTGCTTGTCTGACCAGAACGTGTTGCTTGTTGTAGTTTTGCAATCGAGTCAGGGGTCCACATGTGCTCTTCACCGCGAACACGGTACGCATATTCGCCGCCCGCATCTAGCGCATTTTGAAGCACGGGGTCGTTGCCGAATGCCGCAGTATGGAGGTTGAAGCTCTCTGTTGAAACTTCTTCCAAGCCAATACCCTCAATGTGGGTGGCTGTGCCAGTGAAGTATTTATCAATGAACGGTGTATTGAGGCCAATGGCTTCAAAGATTTGCGCGCCACAGTAAGATTGGTAAGTTGAGATACCCATCTTAGACATGACCTTATGCAAGCCCTTGCTGATGGCTTTAATAAAGTTTTTATTGGCTTCGTAAGTGTCGCCGCCCACCATATCCGTAATCGATTGGAAGGCGAGCCAAGGGCAAACAGCCTCAGCACCGTAACCGCCAAGCAATGCGAAATGGTGCACTTCACGTGCAGAACCAGTATCAACCACCAACCCAGTGCTTGTTCTTAGGCCTGCGCGCACTAATGATTGATGGGTTGCAGAAGTTGCTAACAATGCTGGAATCGCTAAACGATCCTTGCTGATGGCACGGTCTGAAAGAATCAAAAGGTTAATGCCATCATGCACCGCTTTGCTTGCTGCAGCACATAGCGCGTCAATCGCGCCAGCCATGCCCGCTTTACCTTGCGCCACTGGATAGGTGATATCCAATGTCAAAGCGCGGTATTGGTTCTGAGTTAATTGATCGATGGATTTAATTTGTTCCAATTCAGATAGGTTAAGCACAGGTTGACTAGCTTCTAAACGCATCGGTGGATTCGTTTCATCGATGCCAAGTAGATTTGGTTTTGGACCAATGAAGGTCACCAATGACATCACCAGCTCTTCACGAATTGGGTCGATGGGTGGATTCGTTACTTGTGCGAACAACTGTTTGAAGTAGTTGTAAATAATTTTTGGTTTGTTCGATAGCACAGACAACGCGCTGTCGTTACCCATTGAGCCTGAAGCCTCTTCGCCATTGGCAATCATTGGTTGCATCACAAACTTTAAATCTTCTTGGGTATAGCCGAACGCTTGTTGGGTATCAAGCAAGCTCACAGCCAGTGTAGGCTTCGCTTCAACTTTAGGTAGATCCGCTAATGAATAGCGTGATTTTTCAATCCAAGCTTTGTATGGTTTTGCTTCAGCAAGGCTCTTCTTGATTTCAGCGTCATCAATGATGCGACCTTCTTCAAGATTAATCAGCAACATTTTACCTGGTTGCAAACGCCATTTTTTGATAATTTTTTCTTCTGGAAATGTCAACACACCCATTTCAGAAGCCATCATCACATGGTCGTCATCTGTTAATAAATAACGTGCAGGACGTAGGCCATTACGGTCAAGGGTTGCACCAATCGTGGTGCCGTCAGTAAAGGCAACAGCTGCAGGGCCATCCCATGGCTCCATTAACGCTGCGTGATATTCGTAGAAAGCGCGACGGTCTTCATCCATGAGTTTGCTTGCGCTCTCGTTAGACCATGCTTCAGGAATAAGCATCATCATCGCGTGTGGCAATGAATAGCCACCAGCGACCAACAACTCAAGTGCATTATCAAATGCCGCAGAGTCAGATTGGCCTTCCACGATAAGTGGCCATAACTTTTCTAAATCTTCACCCATTAAAGCTGAACGCATAGATTCGTGACGCGCCGCCATCCAGTTGATATTGCCTTGCACCGTGTTAATTTCACCATTATGCGCAATCATGCGGAATGGATGCGCTAAATCCCAAGCTGGGAAAGTGTTGGTTGAGAAGCGTTGGTGCACTAAAGCTAGCGCGGACATCATGTCAGGGTCGTTTAAATCGGTGTAGTAAACGCCAACTTCGTTGGCAAGTAACATGCCTTTGTAGATAATGGTTTTTGATGACAAAGATGGAAAATAGAATTGTGCGGAATCTTCTAATTTAAGGGCGCGCACTTCATGTTCGATGCGCTTGCGAATCACAAACAATTTGCGTTCAAAAGTATTTTGGTCAGCAACGTTTTCACCCCGACCAATAAATACTTGGCGCATCACTGGTTCAACATTTTTCGCTGCTTGCGCAATGTTGCTGTTGTCGCGAGGTACATCGCGCCAGCCTAACAAGGTTTGTGCTTCTTCGTGGATGATGCGCGCCACGATAGACTCACAGGCCTCGCGACCGTTTTTAGTTTGAGGTAGGAACGCGGTACCGCAAGCATAGCTGCCAACTGCTGGAAGGTTAATGCCAAGCTTAGTTGCTTCTTTTCGCATAAATGCGTCAGGCATTTGAATCAAGATCCCGGCGCCGTCACCCAATTTTGGGTCGTAACCAGTCGCACCACGGTGGGTTAAGTTCGCGAGAATTTGCAAACCTTGTTGCACGATTTGGTGGCTTTTTTTGCCTTTAATGTGCGCAACAAAACCAAGACCGCAAGCATCGCGCTCGTTAGAAGGACTATATAAACCTTGTTGCTCTGGCATTCCGCTGCCCATTTCCTATCCCTCGTCAGTACTGATAAAAACGGACACCAAATCGAGGGTTTTGGTGTCCGCTAACCCCGTCCTTGCTGGCTTTCTATTAGACAACACTAATAAAAATCGGCACACGGGAAAATGTAAATTAATCCGCATCGTCAATATGCCAGCCCCATTTACTTAAAATGAAGCGACTTAAGTGACATATTTCGCAGTGAAACCTTGTAATTCTATATACATTAACGCTCTGCTTCAACCTCCATGTGCATGCAAGGCTTAGCTTTTGCAGATATTTCCTCGCTTATTTTGCAGTTTTCATTGCCACAAAGATTTTTTTCGCCGCCGCAATGGTAGCGTCAATATCTGCATCGCTATGCGCAGCAGAAATAAATCCGGCCTCAAAGGCTGATGGGGCAAGGTAAAATCCCTCATTAAGCATTGCATGGAAGAAGTGATTAAAGGCTTCTTTATCTGACTTCATCACTTCATCAAAACTTGCTGGCACTTTCTCGCTAAAGTAAAGACCAAACATCCCGCCCACGGATTGCGCGCTAAAAGAAATCCCAACTTCATTTGCGGCGTTACTGAGTCCATCGACCAGACGTTTTGCACTCGCGGTGAGTTTTTCATGGAAGCCTGGTGCCTGAATAAGCGTTAAAGTTTTCATGCCCGCCGCCACCGCGACAGGGTTGCCTGAAAGCGTACCCGCTTGGTACACAGGACCAACAGGCGCCAAGCATTGCATAATGTCTGCACGACCACCAAAAGCGCCCACTGGTAAACCGCCACCAATGATTTTGCCTAGCGTGGTGAGATCAGGCTTGATGTTATACAGGGCCTGTGCGCCGCCAAGCGCCACACGGAACCCGGTCATCACCTCATCAAATATCAACACCGCACCGTGTTTTGAACATTGTGCGCGGAGCGCTTCTAAGAACCCCTTGCTTGGCGCAATCAAATTCATATTGCCGGCAACTGGCTCAACAATCACACAAGCAATTTCGTTGCCGATTTCGTTAAATAAGTTTTCAACGCCCGCAATATCGTTATAGCTGAGGGTAAGCGTATTTGCAGCGACTTCAGGTGGCACCCCAGCAGAGCTTGGTGTACCAAAGGTGAGCAAGCCAGAGCCTGCTTTTACCAATAGGGCATCCGCATGACCGTGGTAGCAACCTTCAAACTTCACAATTTTGCTACGACCTGTAAACCCCCGCGCAACTCGAATCGCGCTCATGGTCGCCTCAGTGCCAGAGCTGACCAAACGCAGTTGCTCCATACTCGGCACCAGCTTGCTGACCATTTCAGCCATATCTAATTCACGCGCTGTTGGTGCGCCAAATGAAAGGCTATTTTCTGCGACTTCTTGGACTGTTTTAATCACCTCTGGATGGGCGTGTCCTAAAATCATTGGCCCCCAAGATCCTATGTAATCGGTATATTCTTTGCCATCCTCATCCCATAATTTTGAGCCTAAACCACGCTTAAAAAATACAGGCGTGCCACCCACAGAGCGGAATGCGCGGACTGGCGAATTCACACCGCCAGGAATGAGTTTTTGTGACTTTTCAAAAAGTTGTTGATTACGTGATGTCATGATGAATATGCCCGGTGGCTTAAAAAATGATGAAAATTGTTGAGCGCAAGGCGCGATATCTTGAATGTCTCTATTAAATAATTCGCCAATTACTGCAACGGCAGAGGCGCCTGCAGTGACGACACTACCTACATTTTCTAGTGTAATGCCACCTATGGCAACACAAGGCACGTCTATAGTTTTGGCCTGTGTAAAAAGATTAAGTTCTGCGCGCTGTGCATTTGGTTTGGTGGTAGATGGAAAGCATGCCCCAAATGCAACGTAGTCTGCACCAAGTTCGGCGGCCGTTTGGGCGCGTGCAAAATCGCCATAACAGGAAACCCCTAAAATCTTATCTAGCCCAATTTTGGCTCGGGTAGCTGCAATGTCCCCATCATCGCCACCAATATGAACGCCATCTGCATTTAGCGCTAAACAGAGTGCAATATGGTCGTTGATGATTAAAGGGATTTGATGTGAGCGACAAATTGCTAATAAAGCATCTGCTTGCGAGGTGAGTAAGGGCTGTTGCGCGATTTTATTGCGGTACTGAATGACGCGCGCGCCCCCTAGAATGCACGCCTCAACCATCTTACAAAGCTGCTCGGTGTCTTCTGAGTCTGGGGTAATGGCATACAGGCCGTAAATCTTGGCGCTATTGAACATCGTGCTTTTGACTAATCTTCCTCGTCGTCGCGTGCCCAGAACATGCGGTCAGGAATATATTGGCCCATTCCAGGGCGGAAGCCCGCTTTGAGTGTTTGCCAAGTGTATTCTTGGGCTTCAAGGATGGCTTCTTCCATGCTCAAACCATGAGCGATGCAAGCCGCGATTGCTGAGGTCAGTGTGCAACCAGAACCATGATAGCTTCCTGGCAAGCGCTCCCAGTTATAGGCTTTAATGAGGCCGCTTTCACCATAGAGGGTATTAATCACTTCATGAGAGCGTTCATGTGTGCCGGTCACCAATACATATTCACAGCCAATATCTAATAAACGCTGAGCGCTTTCGTCCAAAGAAGCATTTTCTGCTTCATCAGAGTCATCATTGAAGAAAGCCAAACGACGTGCTTCGATACTGTTAGGTGTAATCAAGGTGGCTTGAGGGAAAAGCAGGTCAATCATCGCTGCCTGTACTTCATCGTTCGCAAGTTCATCACCACGACCCGAGGAAAGAACAGGGTCTATTAGTAATGGGGTGTCTGGATAGTCCGCCATAATTTCGGCGATGACGGCGACATTTTCGACGCTACCCATCATGCCTATCTTAAACGCCATGACCTGCATATCTTCTAAAATGGTGCGTGCTTGCTCATCAATCCAGTCAGCATCAAAAATCATTACATTTTCAACACCAACAGTATCTTGCACAGTGATCCCGGTCACCACTGAAAGCGGATGACAGCCAATGCTAGCAAAAGTCAGAATGTCAGCTTGCAAACCCGCGCCACTACTGGGGTCAGTGGCAGCAAAAGTCATTACTGATGGCGGCATGAGATTTTTCATGGTGTGTATATTGGCGTGAAACGCACGTTAAAACGTAATACCGTATTCTAGCTTAAAACTGAGGGGTGAATTGAGAAACAAGGATTTCAGTCTGGATTAGATTAAGAGCGGGTGACGCGAATCGAAACCATTTACCGAGCTTGGGAAGCTCGCGTTGCGCCATAATTTAAAACAAGTGTTGAAATAAAATAGGCGGTGATAGCCGACATGATATACACAATAAAAAATGAAAAAATTACGTCACTCAAAAAGTGCGCGCCGTTCATCATTCTAGTTAAGCCGACTAGACCACCTAAAAGAAGTCCGCTGTTTAACCAAATTTTGCGGCGACTCACAAAAAACCCGACACACAATGCGAAACCGGCAGCCGCATGACCGCTAGTAAAAGAACAATTATGCTTGCATTGATCCGTCATGATCCATGCTGGAGTAAATTGCTGCTTACCGTTAAACTCCTGTATGGTTCGCGGGCGGGCGCGCCCCCATTGTTCTTTAGCTACTCCATTCACCGCAATGACTGGGCCTGAAAGTAAACTCAACATCACAATAGCGGCATAAAAGGCTCTAGCGTTTTTTTTGAGCATGAACCAGATAAAAGTGAAAATACTGATAAATAATGCGAGCCTTGAAATAACATTTACCGCTTTATATATAAATCCTAAAAATGCAGATTCCCCTAACCAAAAACCTGAATTATTTTTAGCTAGGATTATTAATTTTTCGTCGTAAAACCAATGGCTTGAGATTAAATCTAATTGCGTAAAGTTCACAAAAATAAAACCCAAAATAATACATATTGGCACACTTATTTTTAATGCTTGTAAGCTTCGTGCTTTTGTAAATTTAGAAAACTCAATGAGTTCTGATGACATTAAGGATAACCTCTAAAGTTTCGCACCTCGAACGCATAGGCATTACGCTTTGTGCCACCAATATCAATTGCAGATAAGGCGGGGGCTTGGATTTGTAGTACATCCTCAAAAGACGCTTTTATCATTGCGATTTGTGATTCGGTTGGCTGATTTGTCAAAATAAGGAGCATCGTGTCGCTTGCCGTTAGTTTTGCATTAGCTAAATCATAAAACCAATTATAGTGATTATCCTTATGGCGTGAAGGGTTCCAAGACAAGGGTGGATAAGCTTCAGGGTAAGCGTAAGTTGATAACTCCGCAAGCAAGTATCTTTCGTCTGTGATCACGCGCATCGGTTTAGCGTGTAGGTATACTTTTGTCCAAAGTGAAACTTCTCTCCAGCCTTCTAATTTTCTTAATGGGTTTAATTTAGCAACCCTCAATTCTGGGGATGACGCCAGCCAATGTGGAACTGCAATCATAAAAACGGTGCACAGTAATCCAAACATGATTGAGGCGAAAACCAATTTTTTTGCGATTGCCTCATTCACATATTGTTTTATTCTCAACACCCAAAAACTAGCTACTAAAATGCTACCTGAAACGTAAGCAACCACGGCCCAATTGCTAAACGCCCGGCTCATAAAGGCTTGGAACAGGATTAAGAAAAGCATAGGCCAAGTAAAAATCCGTAAAAATTGCATGGCTTGAATGTCTTTTTGTGGCAAATTAAACTTCGCTTTTTTTAGCAAACTAGCGAGGATTAAACTTAAAAACGTTAACGGACCAAACAGGAAAAACTGTGCCGAAAAAAAACTTAAAAACTCAACAAGGGCCTTTTTAAATTCCCAACCTCCTGAGGTAGCCGAACCCAAATGAGAAATCTCGATGTGGTGTTCTAGCGTTGGGAAGCCAGTACTGATATTCCATAAAATATTCGGTGAAAATACTAAAAGCGCAATCAATAATGAAAATAATACCTTAAAATTTATTTTGTGATGTTTGTTTCGCTCCATTTGATAGTGCGCTATTCCAGCACTAACAATAAACATCAGCATTGCATACTTAGTAAGGATGCCTAAGCCTACTGCTATACCGCAAACCCACCAAGGCCACCAAGTATTTAGGTTGTTAATCGCAAAAACAAAGCTAAAGAACGCGAAAGACCACCACATCAGCAACCAAGCGTCAGTGGTTGCAACCAAGCTATAAAATCCAACCAATGGCAATGTGATAAAAATCATGCCACTTAGGAGGGTAATTGCATATTCCTTAAACAATTGCCAAGCACTTGCCATGACAAATAAACTAGCAATAAACAAAGCAGGGGCTTGCAACATGCGCGTGCAACCTTCTACTTGGTGAATATTCAATGTCGAACAGACCGTCTGTCCAACACCAAGTATCCATGCAATAAAGGGTGGCTTGGAATAATATCCTGCAGAAAAACTTCTTGCCCAACCTGCATATTGGGCTTCGTCTACTTGTAGCGAGTAAGCAGAAAAGAACACTGAAATCAAACGCAATAACGTCAAAATCGCCATTGCAATCAATAAAAATCGAAGCTGCTTTTGGTTGATCTTTTGATCTATAAGGTCCAATTTACTCAACAAAATAATTCCTATAATCCTACATTACGAAATCAACCATGAATAACGATCATGCATTGCCATTGTTAAGTTATGCAGCATCCATACTTAAAACGGTTGCTAGTCCAATAATCATGTAACTTTTTCTTGGAGCGGGTGACGGGAATCGAACCCGCGTATCGAGCTTGGGAAGCTAGCGTTCTACCATTGAACTACACCCGCAAAACAAAGTGCCCACTATTTTACCAATTTTGGGCCAAGAGCGCGGTATTTATTGGGTTTGCCAAATGGTGTGCAAACTACGTAAAATAGATTATTAATTTTGAAAACACATGCCCCTTATTTTCGGGCGATTTCTAACGAGTATCTAATTGATTCAAATAACAATTAATGGAAATCCTAAAACTTTTGATGCGGACATCACTACGGTGGCGGCGCTCGTTGAAAGGCTTGGTTTGCTTGGCAAACGCCTTGCGATCGAGCGAAATGGAGAGATTGTTCCTAAAAGTACATTTGCTCAAGTGCCGCTGCAAAATGGGGATACATTGGAAATTGTTGGTGCAGTCGGCGGCGGCTAAAAAGACTCGCGGTTAAGGACGGTTGATAGAAATGATCATGAATACATTAAATATTGCAGGCAAATCGTACAGCTCACGCTTATTGGTGGGTACGGGTAAATACAAAGACTTTAACGAATCGCGCGCGGCGATTGATGCTAGTGGTGCTGAAATTGTGACGGTAGCGATTCGTCGCACGAACATTGGTCAAAATGCAGGTGAACCATCACTGCTCGATTATTTACCACCAGAAGAGTTTACCTATTTACCAAATACAGCCGGCTGTTACTCCGCTGACGACGCGGTCCGCACCTTACGCTTAGCGCGTGAATTGTTGGATGGGCATAAACTTGTGAAGCTTGAGGTATTAGGTGATCCTAATACGCTATATCCAAATGTGATTGAAACAATTAAAGCGGCAGAGGTGCTGGTTAAAGATGGTTTCGATGTCATGGTTTACACATCAGATGATCCTATTATCGCTAAACAATTAGAAGAAGTTGGTTGCTGTGCGGTAATGCCTCTCGCTTCATTAATCGGCTCAGGTATGGGGATTTTAAATCCTTGGAATCTTCAAATTATTATTGAAAATGCTAAAGTGCCTGTGCTTGTGGATGCTGGTGTGGGGACAGCCTCAGACGCAGCGATTGCAATGGAGCTTGGCTGTGCAGGCATTTTGATGAACACAGCAATTGCGGGGGCTAACAATCCCATCTTAATGGCTTCTGCCATGAAAAAAGCGGTTGAAGCAGGTCGCGAAGCTTTCCTTGCAGGCCGTATGGCGAAAAAACTTTATTCGGCGACGCCTAGCTCACCAACTTCTGGATTAATTACTTAATGCTTTTTTATTTAATATTGATTCAATTAGGCCTCAATGACTACTGATAAACGCTATGAATGTTCTGTGACGGTTAACACAGAATTTTTGCTTGACCAGTCTGATGTTCAATCGGGACGTTACGCTTTTTCTTATCACATTACGATTATTAATACGGGTAGTGTCGCTGCGCAATTGATTAGCCGTCATTGGGTGATTACCGATGCAGAACAAAAAATTCAAGAGGTGCGCGGTTTGGGGGTTGTAGGCGAGCAACCTTTGCTTCAACCCTCAGCCGTTTTTGAGTATGTGAGTGGCACGGTGATGAATACTGCCGTGGGCACAATGCACGGGTCTTATCAATTTACTGCGGTGGATGGCACACAGTTTGAAGTGCTTATTCCTTCTTTTACTTTATCCATGCCTAGGGTTTTGCATTAATGCGATATACCAATATTTGGCTGCTCTCATGCCTACTTTTCAGTATTTTGGCCTTAAATGCTTGCGAAAAAATGCATGTAAAGCCGACGCCTCCAGAGGCCCCAGTTTGCGCTTGTCCAGCGCAGCCTGTTCAGCTAGGCAGACCTGAGGAGGTGAAGCCAGAAACAGTGAAAGTCCCGGACTATGGTTTGCTCAAACCTGCTGACTGGCAAGAAATAGATGCGTTAACTAAAGATGACGTTACCAAAGCTTGGCCAGCTTGGAAGCTAGGATGTGTATCACTAAAAGCCAAGCCGGCATGGCTGTCCGTATGTAATGAGGCAGATAAGTTAGATAATCCACCTTCATCTGTCATTGTTGACTACTTTAAAAATAACTTCTCTGTATATCGCACCACTAATTTAGATGGTTCAAATACTGGCATGATTACTGGGTATTATGCGCCTGTTATTAAAGGAAGCCGTGTTAAAACTTACCAATACCGCTTTCCTTTATATACCCGACCAGATGACTTAATCACAGTAGAATTATCTAAACTATTCCCTGAGCTTGCTAATAAGCGCGTGCGAGGTCGCGTCGTTGGCACGAAGTTGGTGCCTTATTACAACCGCGCAGAGATTGAGGTAGAAAACTCACCCTTACAAGGGCGTGAGTTCGTTTGGGTGGATGACCAAATTGAATTGTTCTTCTTACAGATTCAAGGCTCTGGTTTGGTTAAGTTTGATAACGGAGAAAAAATGCATGTGGGTTATGCAGATCAAAATGGACAGGCTTATCAATCAATTGGTCGACTGTTGATTGAAAAAGGCGAGCTGACATTAGACAAAGCATCGATGCAGGGCATTAAAAATTGGGCGCGCAATAATCCAAATAAACTTCGTGATCTCTTAAATGCAAATCCTAGTTATGTCTTCTTCCGTGAGTTGCCACCTGATTTGCCAGGCCCTATTGGCGCACTAGGGATGCCAATATTAGCGGAGCGTGTTGTTGCGATAGATCCACGCTTTGTGCCGCTTGGCGCGCCTATTTTCTTATCGACTACCTTACCTAATTCTAGTAATCCATTAAACCGTTTGATGATGGCACAAGACACGGGCGGCGCGATAAAAGGCGGGGTCCGTGCGGATTTCTTCTGGGGTGTTGGCGCTGAGGCTGGCAAGTCTGCAGGTTCGATGAAGCAACAAGGTAAGATTTGGGTGCTGTTACCTAAAGATTTTCCGTTGCCCAAATAAGCGAAGTCTAGAAGTGAAAGGCGTAAAAAAAGGAGCCGTTAAGCTCCTTTTTTTGAATCTTTAAAATTTACTTGTTCATTACGTACATAGTAACTTCAAAGCCAAAACGCATTTCTGTAGCAGCTGGTTTAGTCCACATAGTAATTCTCCTAAAGTTGTTTTAATCGCTTTGTCTTAATGACATTACGTGCCTATAAATACTACGCTTATCAATAAACATAGCACTATCCGAAGTCATTAAAGATGGCTAATGATTTTCATTAGATAGGCCTCGTTACTCTTCGATATTCAGCTCTTGAATCTTACGAGTTAGCGTGTTTCGACCCATGCCCAGCTGGGTTGCGGCTTCAATCCGTCGTCCGTCAGTATGTTGTAGGGCTTTGGTAATGAGAATTTTTTCAAATTCATTTGCACGTATTTCAAGAATATTTTGATCGCCTCGATTAAGCGCATTCATCACCTCTGCCGCAAGCGCATCTTGCCATGAGGCGGCATTAAGAGTTTTTGCGGAATCTTCTTTAAGCTCTGGGGGTAAATCAGCCACGTCAATATTCTGACCTGGCGCCATGACTGTTAGCCAATGGCATACATTTTCAAGTTGGCGGACGTTGCCACTCCAGCTCATGCTACTTAAGTATTTGAGTGCCGCTGGCGTTGGTTGTTTTGGATCAACACCTAGCTCATTCGCGCTGTGGGTTAAAAAATGTTTAACTAATAAGGGCACATCTTCTGGTCGCTCGCGAAGCGCTGGCAAACGAAGACGAATAACATTGATGCGGTGAAACAAGTCTTCGCGGAATAGTCCTAACTTTACTCGATCCTCTAAATCCTGATGGGTTGCCGCAATAATGCGCACATTGACTTTAACGGGTTGATGGCCACCCACGCGGTAGAATTGACCATCGCACAGTACGCGTAATAATCGCGTTTGTAGCTCAGAGGGCATATCGCCAATTTCATCTAAAAACAAAGTGCCGCCATCCGCCTGTTCAAATCGTCCGCGCCTGGTTGCTTGCGCGCCGGTAAAAGCACCACGTTCATGGCCGAATAATTCTGACTCTAATAAATCTTTTGGAATGGCTGCGGTATTGATTGCAATGAATGGCTTATCCGCTCGCGGGCTATGGCGATGCAGGGCGCTTGCGACTAACTCTTTACCTGTGCCGGACTCACCATTAATAAGCACAGTCGCGTGTGAACGGCTTAAACGGCCAATCGCACGAAATACCTCCTGCATCGCAGGCGCTTGGCCAATAATTTCAGGCGTTTCTTCAGCGATGGGGGTTTCAGTGTTTTTGTGTTTGCTTTCATCAACTGCTCGGCGAATCACGTCAATGGCCTGATCAACATCGAATGGTTTAGCTAAATATTCAAATGCGCCCCCTTGAAAAGCGGAAACAGCACTTTCTAAATCAGAATAGGCCGTCATGATAATGACAGGCACACCAGGCAATCGTTGTTTAACGACTTGCAAAAAGTCTAAGCCGGAACCGTTTGGCATCCGAATATCACTGACAATCACCTGTGGGGTTTCGTTATCAAGCGCATTGAGTGCTTCGGGGGTTGATGCAAAAGTTTTGAATTCCATTTCAGTCCGCGCCATGGCTTTTTCAAACACCCAGCGGATTGATTTGTCATCGTCGATAATCCAAATTTGTTTCATGCTTTACCTTCAGTAATATTTATTTGATTTATTGCTTAATGACATGACCGACCATCACGGAGCTTTCAATCGGCACCAAAATCGTAAAGCAGGTTTGTCCCTGTTCGCTTTCGCATTCAATCATGCCGTGATGCTGGGTAATAAACGTTTGCGCTAGCGTTAAGCCTAAGCCTGAACCACCTTCGCGACCCGAAACTAAAGGGAAGAAAATTCGCTCACGGATGTCTGCAGGTATGCCTGGGCCGTTGTCGATGATTTGTAATTTAATCGCTACCCGATAGCGTTTTTTAGCTAGCGTAACTTGGCGCTCAGCGCGGGTCCGCAAGATAATGTTGCCATCCTTTTGCCCACTAGCTTGCATGGCTTGTGCTGCATTACGAGCAATATTAAGTACCGCTTGAATAAGCTTTTCTCGGTCCCCGATAATCTCTGGCAAGCTGGTATCGTAATCACGCTGTACGGTAATTTTAAATGCGTCTTTTGAAAAGCCAGATGGCGATTCGGCAAGCAATAAACTGCGCACGCGCTCCAAGACTTCATGAATGTTTGTTGGCTCGTATTTTGGTACGCGATGGGGTACCAATAATCTATCCATTAATAGCTGAAGTCGGTCAGCCTCTTTGATAATCACTTGCGTGTACTCGCGGAGGCTTGCTTCTGGTAATTCATATTCGAGTAACTGCGCCGCGCCGCGCAGACCGCCAAGCGGATTGCGAATTTCGTGCGCTAAGTTACGAAGTAACTCTGCATTGGCTTGTTGTTGAGCCAGCATACGTTCTTCACGCGCCATCCTTAGTTGCTGATCCATTTGTTGAAACTCCAAGACTAGGCAAACGTTAGGCTGCTCCACTGGCGTGACGGTGCAAGTCACAGCCAAGGCGTGTTGGCGTAATGTGGTGATGAAAAACTCATGCTCACGGAAAGGGCTGTTGGTGCTAATCGCGTTTTCAACTGCAGAATGCAAAATTTCACAACTCGGAAACACTTGGGCGATAGGTAAGCCATTAATCTGCTTGGCGCTAAATGCAAACAATACTTCAGCACCGGGATTGGCATAAACGACATGGCGGGTAACGTTGAGCAAAATCACGGCTGTTGCGAGATGCTCAAGTCCTGAAAAAGAAGCGGGTATTTTTCGATCCATAGTTTTGCTATAAGCAACCTATATGCCAACAAGACAATGCGACGATTATTTGCTTATTGGCTGGTAGCGTTACTCGGTAAGTGAAGAATCATTCTATACCCAATAACGATTAATGCACTATTTTAGTGCGACTCAAAGCTCGCATAGGCCATCTCTATAATTGAGAGAACACAAGACTGGTAGCGTCGCGGGTATCAAGTTAAGGACGAAAAAAAGCGGGTTGCACCGCCTTTTTAAACGGCTAATGTAACGCTAGTTAACAGCTATAGTACAAACCAAACTCAGCAGGGTGTGGTGTCATACGTAACTTGTTCACTTCTTCCATTTTCAATGTAATGTAAGCATCGATCCAGTCATCAGAGAACACACCGCCGCGCGTCAAGAACTCACGGTCTTTGTCCAAGTTAGTCAATGCTTCTTCTAATGAAGCACAAACTGTTGGGATCAAAGCATCTTCTTCTGGCGGAAGATGGTATAAGTCTTTTGTTGCTGGCTCACCCGGGTGAATTTTGTTTTGAATGCCATCAAGACCAGCCATCATCAATGCACTAAATGCCAAATATGGGTTAGCGATTGGATCTGGGAAGCGCGCCTCAACACGACGGGCTTTGTCAGAGTGAACGAATGGAATTCGGATTGAAGCCGAACGGTTTTTAGCTGAATAAGCTAATTTAACTGGTGCTTCAAAGTGAGGAACCAAACGTTTGTATGAGTTAGTGCCTGGGTTAGTAATCGCGTTCAATGCTTTAGCGTGCTTGATAATGCCGCCGATGTAGTAAAGCGCGAAATCGCTCAAACCTGCATAGCCTTTACCAGCGAACAAGTTTTTGCCATCTTTCCAGATGGATTGGTGAACGTGCATACCTGAACCGTTATCGCCAGCGAAAGGCTTAGGCATAAATGTTGCGGTTTTACCGTAGGCATGTGCAGTGTTCAACACAACGTATTTCAAAATTTGTGTCCAGTCAGCGCGTTCTGTCAATGTGCTGAATTTAGTACCGATTTCACATTGACCAGCAGTTGCCACTTCGTGGTGATGCACTTCAACAGGCACGCCCATTTCTTCAAGTGCAATACACATTGCAGAACGAACGTCTTGTAATGAGTCGACTGGTGGCACTGGGAAGTAACCACCTTTAACGCCAGGACGGTGACCAGTGTTACCACCTTCGAATTTGTCGTTTGAAGCCCAGGCGCCTTCTTCAGAATTGATACGCACTGAGCTACCGTTCATGCTCACATCCCATTGGATGGAATCAAAAATAAAGAATTCTGGTTCTGGGCCAAAGTATGCTGTATCGCCTAGGCCGCTTGATTTTAAGTAAGCTTCAGCACGTTTAGCTAAGCTTCGTGGGCAACGGTCGTAACCTTTACCATCTGTTGGGTCAACAACATCACAAGTTAAAATCAAAGTTGGCTCGTCCATAAATGGATCGATGTTTGCTGTATCTGGATCAGGCATCAATTGCATGTCTGATGCTTGAATACCTTTCCAGCCAGAGATTGAAGAGCCGTCAAACGCATGGCCTTCAGTGAATTTTTCTTCGTTAAATGCTGAAACAGGCACAGTAACGTGTTGTTCTTTACCACGAGTGTCGGTGAAGCGGAAATCAACGAACTTAATGTCGTTGTCCTTCACCATCTTCATTACGTCGGCAATTGCCATTTGATTCTCCTAGATTGCGCTTATAAAAAAACTAAAAACTTAGCATGTATAAAGAGCAAAAATCATGCCAATGGTATATTTGGATACTTGCTTATTTTTACATATAAAATCGGAAAAGAGAATAAGAACATCTTGCCCCAAGGTTGTGCGGAATAATAATTATTGCACCATACTGGTGCAATTGTGCGTGTGAGCTTAAATACGGCTATACTTTCGAGCTTATTTATCATGCTTATTAGTAGAGCATATTCGCAAGGCCCAACAAGGAAGCAAAATGGAAACACTTTCACCGATTTTAGAAAAAGCAAAACAACGCGCTGCAGATTTAAATCTCCCTTACGCTGGTGCACTCACACCAAAAGAAGCCTATCAAGTATTGGAATTGACGAAGAATGTGAAATTGGTCGATGTTCGCACTCGTGCAGAACTGGAATTGGTTGGTCGTGTGCCACAAGCAGCGCATATTGAATGGGCGTTTTATCCTGGTATGGTGGCTAATCCAGATTTTGCCGCTCAGATTAAAACCCAGCTCGACCCAGAAATGCTAACAATTTTTATGTGCCGTACAGGTGGTCGTTCGCACAATGCAGCTGTTTTGGCAGCTCAACTAGGTTTCTCAGAAGCCTACAATATGCTTGAAGGTTTTGAAGGTGAAGCAACGCCAGAAAATAAACAACGTTGCAAACTAAACGGTTGGAAAGTGGCTGATTTGCCTTGGACTAACGCTTAATTTAGACCTGACTTTACATGACCGATTTTTACGCCGTTATTGGTAACCCGATAGAGCACAGCAAATCGCCTGTGATTCATCATGCTTTTGCGCAATCAACGCATCAAGATATTCAATACGAGCGGGTGCTTGCGCCTTTAGATGGCTTTGCTGAAGCCGTACATGGTTTGATTGCACATGGGTTTAAAGGCGCAAATGTTACCGTGCCTTTCAAACTTGAAGCTTTTGCCATGGCAAATCGCTTAACTTCTCGTGCGCAAGATGCGGGGGCGGTGAATACTTTAATCTTTGATGCAGAAGGCATTATAGGCGACAACACTGACGGAGTTGGCTTGGTGCGTGATATTACTCACAACATCGGTGTCTCCTTTGCAGGGAAACGTGTTTTGCTCATTGGTGCGGGCGGCGCTTCTGAAGGCGTGTTGCATCCAATTTTGGCTGAGCATCCGGCGCTACTCATTATTACGAATCGCACCATGGATAAAGCGCTCAATATGGTGAAGCGCATCGAAGCCAATGACGAGATGTTATTTGTTTCTATTCAAGCTTATGCATTTGATGATCTTCATGGACAGCATTTTGATATCGTCATTAATGCAACTTCAGCAGGTTTAAGTGATAGCCACTTACCGCTTCCAGCCGGCATTTTTGCGCCAAACGCATTAGCCTATGACATGATGTATGGTCGCATTACGCCATTTATGGGACTCGCACTTCAGCAAGGCGCAGTCGTATTTGGAGGACTCGGCATGCTCATTGAGCAAGCGGCCGAGGCGTTTACGGTATGGCGCGGCATTCGTCCATCAACCGCCCCAGTGATTGCAATGTTTATACAGCAGGCCAAAGCCTAAAGCATGCGCTTGCCTCCTACTTTTTGGCGTGTGCTGAAATGGCTGGGCATCATCATTGTGGTTTACCAGCTTTGGATTTTTCTGCATATTTGCTGGTGGGTCAATCACAATCCATCGACCAGCGCTTTTATGGAGGATCGTTTAGAAGCTTTGCAAGAAGATAACCCAGATGCCGTTCTCAAACATCGCTGGGTGGATTACAAAAAAATTTCCCCCAACTTAAAGCGCGCACTGATTGCGGCAGAAGATGCTAAGTTTGTGGACCACGAAGGTTTTGATTGGGAAGGCATCCAAAAGGCCTACGAAAAGAATCTTAAAAAAGGCAAAGTGGTTGCGGGTGGTTCAACGATTAGTCAGCAGCTTGCCAAGAATTTATTTTTATCGACTAAACGCACGCCTTGGCGCAAAGCTGAGGAAGCGATGATTACCGTGATGCTTGAAGCGATGATGAGTAAACGTCGTATTTTCGAGATTTATTTGAATGTGATCGAATGGGGGAATGGCATATTTGGTGCAGAAGCTGCCGCTAAATATTACTACCATACCAGCGCTAAAAACTTAAGCGCCCAGCAAGCTGCAGCTCTTGCCGCCATGGTGCCAAATCCCAGGTATTACGATAAGCATCGTCAAGCAAGAGGGCTGCTGCGCAAAACAGGTATTATTGAGGCGCGTATGAATAGCGCCGAAATCCCTTAACCAGCTTTCAGCATCATTTTAAGATATTTGCCGGTGTAACTTTCAGCGCACTCGGCGACCTTTTCTGGTGGGCCCTCAACAAGCACTTTACCGCCTCCATCACCACCCTCTGGTCCCATATCAATTAGCCAGTCGGCTGTTTTTATCACATCCAAGTTATGCTCAATAATCACCATGGTATTACCAGCGTCGCGAAGGCGATGAATCACATCTAACAATAGTTGAATATCTGCAAAATGAAGCCCAGTGGTTGGCTCATCCAAAATGTACAAGGTGCGACCTGTATCACGC
>CAMCTR010000006.1 GCA_945878605.1 Candidatus Methylopumilus universalis
TAGCTTGAAGAGCGTTTTTTTACGCAAAGTTTCAGTTTTTTTGAAGTCGTCTTCAAAAGCAGCAACTGCTCCACGCGCAGCAACAATGAGTTTTAGGACGAGAGGATTATCTTGTGAGCGCTCATGAATGGTATGAATGCGATGATTAAGTGCAGTGATAAGCTCATTTCTGCGCTTTTTGCTAGCAAGTAAGTCGTCTTGCAAATAAGGATTGCGTGTCACTACCCATAAATCACCAAGCACCTCGAACAACATGCGCGCTGAGCGCCCTGTTTTTCGCTCTCCGCGTAGCTCGTTGAGAACATTCCAGATATCTTCGCCCAAAAATCGAATGACGATTTCGCGATCTGAGAATGAGGTGTAATTGTATGGAATTTCGCGTAAGCGGCTGGCCATGAGTGTTCACATCAAATTAAAGATACGATTATATCATGCGGGTGCATGGCATTAAACGGTTGCAGAATTGTGGTTATAAAGCTAATACAGGCTTCAAGACTAATGACAACCCTCAAAAAAAACCGCACAATACCTGGACAATATAGTTCACAAAAACGTTCAATAGGAAAAGTATTTTCTCGATGAAATCATTATTTAATTCCCCAGCAAAAATCTTGATTCCACTAATGGTGGCAGCATTGATCGCGTTTTTACTTTTGAATTTGAGTGAAAAAAAACCAGCGCCAAATTTAGCCTTCACCACCATCGAAGGCAAAGCAATTTCGATGGCCTCACTAAAAGGCAAAATGGTGGTTGTAAATTTTTGGGCGACTTACTGCCCAGGCTGTATTGAAGAAATGCCTGACTTGGTGAGCATTTATCATCAATACCATGAAAGAGGCTTGGAAATTATTGCCGTTTCAATTGCGGACGACCCGCCAAATCAAGTGCTTAATTTTGCGCAAAAGAACGCCCTGCCATTTCCGGTTATTCACGATAGCGATGCAAAAATTAGCCAAGCTTTTGATAATGTCAGCCTCACCCCGACCTCATTTATCATTGACCAACAAGGTCGCGTGATTGGTAAAACCATAGGCAAGATCGATTTTGTGAGCCTACATAAACTTCTCGATCAGTCGTTATCAAACCAATCGCTGTTGAACAAGGAATCGAAATAATGTTGTGGGTAAAAGCTTGGCATATTATTTTCATGGTGACATGGTTTGCAGGCCTATTTTATTTACCTAGGCTCTTCGTTTACCACGCAATGTCTGACGACAAAATCAGCCATGAACGTTTTAAAATCATGGAGCGCAAGCTATTTTACGGCATTATGACGCCAGGCGGAATCTTAACCATCGGCTTTGGAATTTGGCTTTGGTTAGGTTATGGCATGACCGGCGGATGGCTCAATACCAAAGTCGCTATTGTGGCCGGCTTAGTGGCCTATCACATTTACTGCGGAAAATTGTTATTAGACTTTAAACATGACCGAAATCGCCACAGCCATGTTTATTATCGGTGGTTTAATGAAGTGCCAGTTTTGGCGCTGATCGCGATTATTATTTTGGTTGAAGTAAAACCCTTCTAAGCAAAGTCTAATGCAGTTCCTCAATTCAGAATGGCTCATCAAAATGCTCGAAAAATCCGGTGCAAGGCCTGAGGCGAGGCTATTGGCCTTATTTGAGATACTTTCAGATTGGCTAGAAGCACCGCAAATTCATGATTCACTGAAGCATGAAGCGACAAAAAGCACAAATCCCTATTTATTGCTCAATTACTTAAGCAATCAAGCAAAAGAAGCTGGCGCTGCAATGCCCGAGATGCTCGCAGAACAATTAATATTTATTGCAACAAACGCTTTAAAAGATCGCATTGAGAGTCCCGAATCTTCATCCTTTACGCATGCAAAACAAGTTGCAAAAGCCTTGATATCTGCCCAATGCGAACGGAATGTCATACATTTCAAAAAATCCACCCTCTACTGCGCATTGGCTTCTTTTTTAGGCGCCCTCGTCATCGGCGCTTTGATATTCGCCCATCAAACATCTGAACCATTGCAAAACAAAGATGTAGCCAGTTCCATGTTTGAACAAAACAAGCTCAAAGAGGATGTTACAGGCAACCCCAAGCAAACTGCGGAGATGTTCGCCTCAATTGAAACCATGCGTGGTGGCGACTGCCAATACATAGAGGCGCTTCAAATCCCTGATGCGGACAAAAAAATCTATCTCGAAAACGTCGTGGGAGGCCAAGTCCCATCCAATGTCCACGACCAACTTATTGCACAGCACTACCTACAAAAAATACGTTGTAATTACACGCCTATGCTTATGAAGAATTCCACCAACTAAACTTATACCACTCTGTATAAATAATAACCTGAGATCTATTAAGGGGTTTATGTTTAAGTCTTAATTTCATTGATAAAAAAAATAACTCATCTGCTAGCATCTAATAAATAGTGACTTACTAGTAAACACCAAATAAGCAAAATATTGTGCTAAAGTAAAATCTTTATGCGAAAAGATAAAGACAATATGTCTCCTTTACGGAAAAAAATATTGGATGTTGCCACAGATTTATTTCAGACTCGCGGCATTAACTCGACTGGCGTGGATACGATTGTTGCTGTAGCAGGCACCACCAAAATGACCTTATACAAATACTTCAAATCCAAAGAGGATTTGATTTTAGAAGTGTTGCAAAAAGGCCATCACGACTTTCAAACTTGGCTCAATGAGAATCTTAATCGCAGCAGCAAACAGCCTGCCGATAAAATCCAAAAGCTTTTCGATTTCATTGAAGAGTGGGTCACGTCACCGGATTTTAGAGGCATGGCATTTATAAAAGCCTCGGCTGAGTTTCCCAATGAAGAAAGCCCAATCCATAAGCTTTCCGCTGAGCAAGCAAAAGAATTTCGCATTTACATTGCAAGTCTTGCGAATGAAGCAGGCATTGCAGATGCTGACAGCCTCTCTCTTCAGCTCTCAATGCTGATTGAAGGCGCAATGCAAGCAGAGCAAATGAAGCGCGGCTCTGGCGCCGTGAAGTACGCTAAAAAGGCAGCCAAAATCTTAATCGACACCGCGTCAAAAAAACATAAATAAGTTCAAGACGCAATATCGGACACCTTGCCCTAAACCTGTCCTAACATGATAATGTCGCTTTTACTCGATTAAAGCTTTTTATCTCATGCAAACCCTTATCTGCGGCTCATTGGCTTTTGACACCATCATGGTGTTTCCTGACAAATTCAAACATCACATCCTGCCTGAAAAAATTCACATGCTGAATGTGGCCTTTTTAGTACCAGAAATGCGCCGTGAATTTGGTGGCACTGCTGGCAATATTGCTTACAACCTCAGATTGCTTGAAGATAACCCACTAATTATGGCCACAGTTGGCGATGATTTTGGCGCTTATCATGCATGGCTAGATAGCAACAACATCAGCAGTGCTCACATCAAAAAAATTGCCAACAGCTTCACAGCCCAAGCATTCATCACTACTGATACCGACGACAATCAAATCACGGCATTCCATCCAGGCGCGATGAACGATTCTAACCAAAACAGCGTCAATGATGCCCAAGGCGTGACCCTTGCCATCATTGCGCCAGATGGTCGTGAAGGTATGTTTAAGCACGCCAAAGAATGTTTTGACGCTGGCATCCCATTCTTGTTTGACCCGGGACAAGGCTTGCCAATGTTTAATGGTGAGGAATTATTAGGCTTTATTGAAATGGCTGATTACTTAGCCGTGAATGATTACGAAGCGCAAATGCTACAAGAAAAAACGGGCTTAGATTTAGAGACCCTCGCCTCAAAAGTAAAAGCCATGATTGTGACTTTGGGCGCAGATGGCTCACATATTTATGCAGACGGTCAACGCTTTGACATCCCACCCGTTAAAACAGATGATGTTGAAGACCCAACCGGCTGTGGTGATGCTTACCGCGCTGGCTTACTATATGGCATTTCACGTGCTTGGGATTGGCCAGCTTGCGGCAGACTTGCCTCTGTCATGGGTTCAATCAAAATAGCGAGTCGTGGCGGTCAAAACCACAAACCGACCAAAGCAGAGATTGAAGTCATTTACACCCAAGCTTTGGTAGATCATACCAAGCTTGAAGATAGCGTTTAAATTTAATAGAAAAGGGCATTATATGATCAACCAACACCTACTTAAAACCATCTTTATCTTACTCATTGCAGCCTTACTCAATGCATGCGCGAGCTCTAATTCTGGCGATGTTTACAGCCGTGATGAAGCACGAAAAATTCAAACTATCCGTAAGGGCGTGGTTGAATCAGTGCGAACTGTCAAATTAGAAGGCACTAAAACGCCTTTAGGGACAGCTGCTGGCGCTGTGATTGGTGGGGTCGCAGGCAGCACAGTCGGTGACGGGAAAGGTTCAGCGATTGCCGCAGTGATTGGCGCCGTTGCTGGCGGCTTATTAGGCTCAGCCGCTGAAGAAGGCATTACTAGAAAAGATGCCCTTGAAATTACTGTAAAACTAGAAAGCGGTAGTCTAGTGGCCATTGTCCAAGAAGCCACTGAAAAATTCTCACCAGGCGATAACGTACGACTAATTGAAAATGGCAGCGTAACGCGCGTCAGTCATTAACATCTTGATTTTCGATGAAGCTGAATCATTTTAGCTTCATCGAAATGTCAAATTATTGTCACAGTTTTGTCACAAAAAGTTCGTAAAGTCTTTCCTATTAAAAATCCACCTAATAGGAGTATGAGATGCTCAAACAGCAAGCCTCAGCAGACCTTCAAAACACCCAAAATCCTAGTGCGAGTGAACAAGAGCAAGTTGTTGCTCATGATTTATATATCAGCTTCGCTCGTAACCCAATTGAGATTGCTGAAGCGCAACGCTTACGCTACAAAGTATTTGCTGAAGAAATGGGCGCCAATATTCAGAGCGATGATGGCTTAGATCAAGATGGATTTGACGCATTTTGTGACCACTTATTAATTCGTGAGAGCGTTAGTCACCGCGTGGTTGGCACCTACCGCATTCTTAACCCAACAATGGCAAACGAAGCCGGTGGTTACTATTCAGCGGGTGAATTCGACATTAGTCGTTTGCAAAACTTATTCCCGCGTATGGTTGAAGTAGGTCGTGCATGCGTCCATCGCGACTATCGCAATGGCGGTACAATCACCATGCTTTGGGCTGGCCTTGCCAAATATATGCAAGCCAACAACTATGAATACATGATTGGCTGCGCAAGCGTGCCAATGTCGGACGGTGGACATATGGCCGCCAGCCTTTATAGTAGCTTGCAAGAAAAGTACTTATCGCCCCCTGAGTATCGCGCATTTCCGCATTGCCCTTTGCCAATGGAAGCTTTGCAAAAAGACTTAGAGGTAGATTGCCCACCTCTCATTAAGGGTTACTTGCGTTTAGGAGCGTACATTTGTGGCGAACCCGCTTGGGACCCTGATTTTAATAGCGCAGACATGCTCGTCATGCTGCCTCTTTCACGCATAAATAGGCGTTATGCTGCCCATTTTTTTAAGTAACAACAAACACTCACCCATTGTCGTTCGCTTAGTTCGAATTCTTCGGATTATTATTCATACTGTTTACGGTGGCTTTTTAGGCATAGTGATTATGCCTTCAGCCACCGCTAGACAACGAAATTGGATCGTCAGTCATTGGTCTAGAAGACTACTGGGCATCCTAAATATTGAAGTCATACGACAAGGCATTCTACCTGACCACGATGTGGTGAATACCATGTTTATTGGCAACCATATTTCTTGGATAGATATTCATACCCTCAATAGCGTTCGAGCTGTGCGGTTTATTGCAAAAACAGATCTTAAAAGTTGGCCTATATTTGGCTGGCTCGCCAAAAAATGCAACACACTATTTATTGAACGCGAGCAAAAGAAAGACGCTGTTCGCGTGATTGAAGAAGCAACTATGAGCTTAAAGCGTGGCGATTGTTTATGCTACTTCCCCGAAGGTACAACAACAGATGGCACACAGCTACTCACCTTCAAAGGCAGCCTGATGCAAGCACCCATCAACGCTGGCGCAACCATTTGGCCTTTTGCGATTTACTATCCAAACGCCGATGGAAGCGCGAATACCGAAATGGCGTTTGCTGGGGAAACGACATTAGTTGAATCTATCTGGAAAATTGTCTCGCTAAACAATCCAAAAGTAGTGCTGACTTTTTTACCTAAGATATCGCCACATGGTCATGAGCGAAGAGGTTTAACGATTGCAGCTCGTCATGCCATTGCCACCCAACTGGGCTTCGGGCATCACGAAGATTAATCAGTAAAGTGCATGTTGATAGGTGCATCATCCACATGGCATGGCACTTGGAATACTGCTTTATCCTCCAAGCGGATCGCAGTTAAAGCTCCACCCCATAAGCAACCCGTATCCAAAGCATAAACATTATTCGTCTGCCGCAAGCCAATCGCTGACCAATGCCCAAAAACAATAGTCGTATCAGCAGAAGCTCTATCTTCCAATTCAAACCAAGGCAAAAAACCCAAAGGAAGGTTCGCTAGTTCACCTTTAAAGTTAAACTCCATCTCACCAACTTGCGTACAAACTCTCAAACGGGTCATAGCATTGGTAATCACGCGCAATCTATCATAACCAGTTAAAGCGTCATCCCACTGCACCGGTTGATTGCCATACATGTGTTTGAGAAACTCGCGGTAATTATCGTCACTGAGTGCCTGATGCACTTCTTGAGCCAATGATTGCGCTTTTGCAGCCGTCCATTGTGGCAAAAGCCCTGCATGCACCATCAAGCAGCCATGTTCAAAATGCAATAAAGGCTGATGGCGCAACCAGCTCAGCAATTCATCGGCATCAGACGCATCTAATAAGGCTTGTATCGTATCGCTACGATGCGCGCTCACAAATCCCTCGGCTACTACCAAAGTATGCAAGTCGTGGTTGCCAAGCACAGTGACAATAGAAGATTGATGTTCAAATACCCAACGTAAAACTTCTAGCGAACCGGAGCCACGATTAATTAAATCACCGACTAGCCATAACTGATCGCTTGCGGGATTAAATTGAATTCTTTTCAGTAAAGACTGAAAAGAATGGAAACAACCTTGAATATCACCAACGGCGTAAGTAGCCATATTATGCAGTAATGGCAATCATAAGCATTGCCCACAACTGCCATCCAATATGAATGAAACAGATTATTTAGGCGCCTTAAAGCTAGCACCAGATTGATTTGCCATATAGGCCACAGCGCCAGCCACTTCGGCGTCAGTTAACTCAGCATTACCGCCACGCGCTGGCATAGAACGTATACCCACAATCGCGTGTTTTACTAATGTTTCGTAACCCTGAGCAATGCGAGGACCCCAAGCAGATTTATCACCAATTTTAGGGGAACCTAGCACACCAGCAGCGTGGCATGCTGAACAAACCCCCTTAACAACCTCTTCTCCACTTTTATTCACGTGGAGGCCAGTTTCAACAGCGGCAACAGCCACTTGTGCCACAGGCTTAATACGCTCTTCAATTTGGGTTGCTGCCAATTTTGGATCTTCTGGCACATGGGTCGTTTCAACCGTCATAAATAATTTAGCAATCAATACAATCACCAAAGTAGGTGCAAAAATACCACCTAAAATAGCTACAACAACTTGACTCACTGGGGTAGGGGGAAACTCGTGTTCGCTCATGACTATCAATTCCAATCCAATAAAAATTTGGTCAACGAAAAAATTTGTTTATGAATTATACTGATAAGGCAGTTAGGTTAAAAGCGCAATGTCTCGCAATCGGACAATCGGCACCTCATTTGTTATAATCCGCAGGCTTTTCACGCATGCGCCCGTAGCTCAGCTGGATAGAGTATTGGTTTCCGAAACCAAGGGTCGTGGGTTCGACTCCCGCCGGGCGCACCAAAAAAGACGTAAAAAAACCATGGTCTTATGACGCACGGTTTTTGATTGTCGTTTACTTAAGCTGAATGTTTTTAAAAAAATTCAGGCACGATGACGTTAGCTGCTGTCACTAGATGATGATTACCAACCCTACGCCATTGAGCACACCGCCAAAACACCAATACTTAACTGCGTTGCTTAATGATGAGTTGATTCTGAAATCTTATCCATCACCGCGAACAGGACGCCTGACAGAATCAAAGTGAAGTGGATGCCCACCATCCATGCCATTTGGGTATTACTTAAGTGCTCAATGCCGACTGTTGATTGATGCATAAATGCTTTTAACAAATCAATCGCAGAAATCGCCACGATAGACCCAATCAGTTTTAATTTAAGGCCGGAGTAATCCACGTGTCCCATCCAGCTAGGTCTATCTTCATGAGTCGCAACATCAATCTTAGAAACAAAGTTTTCGTACCCGCTAAAAATGACCATGATGAGTAAATTAGCCACCAAGGTAATATCTACCAAGCCTAAAATAGACAAAACCACTTCCTTCTCTGGCGTATCCACAATGTGCGCAAAAATATGAATAAACTCTTGAACAAATTTAACCAGCATCAATATCAAGCCACCGACGAGGCCGATATACATAGGCGCCAAAAACCAGCGACTGCGAAACATAATCACTTCTAATACGTGCTCAATAAATTTCATGCAGGTTCCTTTTTAATTAATCAATTTCGTATTTATAGTGAAATAAACCAGTAATGGTCAAGCAACAAACCTGCAAACAGCGCCATTAAATAGATTATTGAGTACTTGAATGTACGTTTAGCTAAATCATCTGAATACTCACGATACAATGCGATTGCGTAAGCCATAAAGCCCATATTTAAGCCAAATGAAATCACACAATATACCCAGCCGCTCATGCCCAAGCCAACTGGCATCATAGCAACCGCAAATAAGATGATGGTGTATAAAAGAATATGCTGACGCGTAAACACTTCACCGTGTGTCACTGGCAACATCGGCATCCCTACTTTTGCGTAGTCTTCACGACGATATAAAGCCAAAGCCCAAAAGTGTGGCGGTGTCCAAGCAAAGATAATCAAAAATAAAATCAACGATTCTGGCGATACCACATTATTCACCGCCGCCCAACCCAAGATTGGTGGCATAGCGCCAGAAGCCCCGCCAATGACGATATTCATCGGCGTCGCTGGCTTAAGAAATACCGTATAAATAACCGCATAACCTAAAAAGGTCGCAAAGGTAAGCCACATGGTGAGTGGATTTACAAATACATACAAAATACCCAAGCCTATCGTGCCAATAACACTCGCAAAGATGAAGGTTTCTTTCGAGCTGACCTGTCCTGTCGGAAGCGGTCTGCCACGCGTGCGTGCCATTCTTGCGTCAATCTTTTGCTCAATTAAACAGTTAAATGCCGCGGCGGCTCCAGAAGCCAAGCCAATACCCACAGTCGCTGCAATCAGAATATCAAGCGGCACCAAATGAGGCGTTGCTAGAAACATTCCAATAATCGCGGTAAATACGATAAGCGCTGAAACGCGTGGTTTACATAGTGGAAAGAAATTCTGAAATCTAATCTTGAATTTTTGTAATGGATTGATGGCGACTGCGTTCATCAATAACTCCCTTTTGATAATTCTGTAATTTTTGAATTGATCACAACGATAGCCATCAACAATAAAGCTGCGCCCATATTGTGCCCCACGGCCAAAGCCAATGGTAAATGTAAAACAAGGTTGCCAATGCCTAGGCTAACTTGCATCAAGAGTAGGACGAATAAGAGTATACCGAACGATTTTAATCGTTCATTTTTAATTAGCATTAAAGCCAAAATGCTGAGATAAATAAATGTAATCAGGGCGCCTACACGATGCGTCCATTGAATAGCGGTAAATGCGGAAAGCTCCAAAGGTTGCCCCGCTGCTGTTTGTCCTAACTCACGCACCCAGTGGAATGCTGTGCCAAAGTCCATGTCTGGGATCCATTCACCATGACAGGTTGGAAAGTCAGTGCAGGCAAGCGCTGCATAGTTTGAGCTTGTCCATCCGCCTAAAAAGATTTGAGCAATGATAACGACTAAAGCACCACGAATCCAAAAGCGCACGAGGTCAGATCCAACTATACGTTTAGAAGGAGTCCCAAAATGTCTATGGGCATTCCAAGTCAGCAGCGTCAACGTGGTCATTCCTCCAATTAAATGTGATGAAACAATCACGGGCTTGAGCAATAGGGTGACTGTCCACATACCAAGCATAGCTTGAAAGCCAATCACAAATAGCAGAGCGGTAGGCAGTAAAGGTGAAACACTAATATGGCGTTTGGCTCGCCAACCAAGTACACACAATAAAAGCACTAACAGCCCCAATGTTCCTGCCAAATAGCGGTGTGCCATTTCTTTCCAAGCTTTGTGGGTTTCTACTGGGCTATTTGGATAGGCTTCTTGTGCATGAGATATGGCTGACTGGCTTTCTGGAACAGTTAAAGTACCGTAACAACCAGGCCAGTCTGGACAACCTAAACCCGCATCGGAAAGACGAACGTAAGCGCCAAGCACTACAACACAAAGCGCCAAAACTGTTGAGAGCAATGCGATACGTCTAAATAATTTAAATGAAGCTAAATTTAGCATGCTAACCTGCCCATGAATATTTCAATAAGCGCGCCCAATCTTTGCGCATTTCAACTGGTTTTACTTTGTTGGAGTAACTCAGCATCAAGTTACCAAGCGGATCCACCATATACACTCGCTCACTGGCATAAGCCGAAACACCGTTCATATCAAATTGCTGAGCCAAAGCAGCAATATCAGCGCTTGGCTGATTAAGGATAATTAGATCAGGATATTTTTTTTGCAAATCACCAAGGTCTTGCTGATGAGTAATTAAAACGCGCTGCAAACGTTTCATGTCTTTTTCTAATGAGGCATGTATTTGGCGGGCATCATGCAGTCTTGTTTGGCAAGTTAATTCACATTGATCCGCAATAATGATGGCGCTCCATTTGTCATGCCATAGCATTTTAGAAAGCACGGTTGTATCTGTTGTTTTAACGTCTTGGAAAACTTCTGTTAGCTTAATTGGCACCACTGGCTCAATTAAATCTCCGTAACTTTGGCCTTTGGGATGCCAATCAAAACGATACATGGCCATGACCAAGACTATTGGTGCAGCAAAAAATACCACCATCGCAAGCAAAAATAAACGGCCTTTTTTCTGTTGCTGCTTTTCTGAGTCACTAGTTGAAGCTTGATGTTGTTCTAACAATTTATTTTCCAGTCTCATTAATTGACGTATGGTTCCCGCGCCTAAACCCTACAAATAGGTAAATCGCAAAAGCGGCGAACGCAAAACCAAACCACTGATAAGCATAACCCAAGTGCGTGACGATTCTGTCATCAGGCCTAATCCAATTGCGCACAAATCCACCTTCATTCTCTGGTGACATTCTAATCACCACTGGCAATACTTTTATTGGCACTGCTTTGGCGTAAGCATCCATATTCATGTTTTGCCATAAGACTTGCCACTGACCCTTTTCTGCTGACTGTTGGCTTAGGGTATAAAACTTCTTACTTGGCACCCACAGCTGGCCTGACAACTTTTGATGCCCTATTGGCACCTCAATCTGAGGTACGTCTGCATGATTGTCTGATGCAGCTATCCAACCGCGGTCAACCAAGACTAGCTCATCTTTGCCATCAAGCTTTAGCGGGGTAATGACATGGTAACCAGCCGCTTCACCTTCGACCTGATTGTCGAGCAATATCTGGTATTGATTTACATACTCACCAGTCACTTCAACTTGCTTATACCGCAAAGCCTCAGGATTGCTTAAGTCATGAGGAATAGCCTCTGCTTGATGAGAACTGCTTGCATCATATTGAGCCTGTAATGCCTGCTTTTGTTCCGCTTTGCTGTATTGCCAAAATCCCAATTTAATAAATAGTGGAATACAGCATATCGTGACCAATGTACCAACCAGTGACGGCCTAAATTGTTTAAGCATAGTAGCGCCTGAGTTTAAGTTGAAATTGCAAATTAGTCATGTGAACCGCATAATGAAGTTATAACCATATTGGAGAGTTTCATGACTATTAACCTAGCCATCATCTTTAAAATTGCTATTATCGTAGCACTACTCATGATTGTCTTTAGCTTATTTTCAGCTTTATTTTACTTAGGTAAAGACAAAGGTTCTGGAGAGAGGACTGTTCGTGCTTTAACCATCAGAATCACATTATCCATCTTGCTTTTCGTGCTGTTAATTACCGGCAATTACTTCGGCCTCATCGGCAGCAACGTACATCTTTAAATCTCAACTACTATGCAATAAAAAAGGCGACACATTGTGATCGCCTTTTTTATACTTATTTAACGTTTATAGCCAGTATACGAATACAAACAAACCCAACCATACCACGTCAACAAAGTGCCAGTACCAAGCCACCCCTTCGAAACCGAAGTGGTGGTCAGCATCGAAGTGACCCTTCATGCTACGGAATAAAATCACAATCAGCATCAGTGTACCAAGCATCACGTGGAAACCGTGGAAACCAGTCAACATAAAGAAGCTAGCACCATAAGCACCTGCACCTAATGTTAAACCCATTTCAGTGTAAGCTTCATGATATTCAGCTGCTTGACATAGCAAGAACGCAATACCAAGTGCCACAGTTAAGAACAAGCCTATTACCAATTGCTTACGATTGTTTTTCATTAAACCCCAGTGCGCCCAAGTCACTGTGGCACCAGAGGTTAATAATAAAAATGTATTAATTGCTGGCAAACCCCAGGCCGCCATCGGGCTGAATTTAGCGGCAACATATTCTTTACCTAACACCACACCACCAGGGCCTGCTGATGGCCAAGCGTCAGTAAAATCTTTGTACATCGTAAATTGTGGATCATATGATGCCAACTCTGGAATTGAGATCACACGCATAAAGAACAGCGCCCCAAAGAATGCCGCAAAGAAAGCAACTTCTGAACAGATAAAAACAATCATGCCAACGCGAAATGATTTATCTTCCCACTTTTTGTATAAGCCATTTTGACACTCAGAAATAACGGCACCCATCCATTTAAAAATCATGGCTATGATCACTAATGCGCCGACCATCATCATTTGCTTACCCGCAGCAAAATTATTGATATTGAAAATAAAACCAGTGGCAAGCGTCAACAATCCAGCTGACATTATCACAGGATAAGCAACTGGATTCGGTACATAATAATGATTACCGTTATGTGATTGTGAAGACATCCTTAATTCCTTTGCACTATTATAATTAGCGTTTAATTATTTAATTTTTACTTGCGTGCTTCATAACATCGAGCAATGACAAGCTCCCTAATTCGATGGCTTTACCGCACTATAAAATGCGTAAGACAACGTTACCGCTTTTACATCCGTTGGTAGATCTGTACTCACATAAAATCTGAGCGGCATTAACTTAGTTTCACCTGCTTTAAGCTCCTGCCGTATAAAACAAAAACATTCAATCTTTTTAAAATGTGGTGAAGCCAGCCCCGGACTCACGCTGGGAACTGCCTGTCCAGCAACGGTTTCATTAGTATTGTTTTTAGCAACAAAATTAACAGTTTCAATTTGGCCAGGGTGTACTTTGATGCTAGGTTGCTCTGGATAAAAATTCCAGCCCAAACCCGGCATCACATTACTTGTAAACTCAACGGTTACCAATCGAGTTTCATCCACCTTATTGCTCGTCACATCTGCTGTTGCGTTGGTTTTACCATTTAAGCCTGTCATCGTGCAAAGTACATTGTACAAAGGCACTAAAGCAAAACCAAACAACAAGGCAGCACCAACAATCCAGAGTAATTTAAAACCTAACTTCTTGTTGGCTTGCTCTCTTGCATCATTGTTACTCACTACTTTCCTATCCAATAAATGGCAAGGAAATACCAAGCTAATGCAATCCCAGCAAATAGCAAACCTAGCTTTTTGCTTTTATTGGTTCTTACTTGATCATTTTGTTGATTTTTATCCATGTATTTAAGACTGCGCTTTTATCGCGGCCTTACCTCAATTATTAGCTAAAATTACTTAACAATCGGTTGCTCAGTAAAGCTGTGATAAGGCGGCGGTGATGGCAATGTCCATTCCAAGCCCTCTGCACCTTCCCAAACGCGGTCAGTTGCTTTCTTACCACCACGAACACAACTCACAATGTTGTAAACGAAGATTAGTTGAGACAATCCGAGTACAAACGCAGCCACTGTAGAAATCGCGTTGAATTCTGCAAATTGAAGTGCGTAGTCTGGTATACGACGTGGCATACCAGCTAGACCCAAGAAGAATTGTGGGATAAATGTTAGGTTGAATGAAATTGCAGTTAACCAGAAGTGCAATTTACCCAAACGCTCACTGAACATGTGACCAGTCATTTTTGGCAACCAGTAATAAACGCCTGCCATCACACCCATCATGCCACCCGCAAACAATGTGTAATGGAAGTGAGCAACGACGAAGTATGAGTGATGGTACTGCGCATCCGCTGCAACATCTGCAAGTACTAGTCCTGTCAAACCACCGATACCGAACAATACAATCCAGCCTATAGCGAATAGCATTGGTGTTTCAAAACTCAATGAGCCCTTCCAAATCGTTGCAATCCAACAGAAGAACAACACTGCAAGCGGTAACGAAATCGCCATGGTGCTGTACATGAAGTAAAGCAATGCTGGAACTGGCATACCTACTGTAAAGAAGTGGTGAGCCCAAACAACAAGTGCTAGGGCACCAATTGCCCAAAGTGAAATAACTTGTGCTTTGTAGCCATACATTGGTTTACGTGAGAATGTTTGAAGAATTTGTGGCATAAAACCCCAAATTGGCAATAACACGATATAAACCTCTGGGTGACCAAAGAACCAGAACAAATGTTGGAATAAGATTGGATCACCGCCACCAGCAGCATCAAAGAAATGCGTACCAAAATGACGGTCTGTTAGAAGCATGGTTACCGCACCGGCTAACACAGGAATTGTTGCAATCAACAAGAATGCTGTGACCAACCAACTCCATGCGAACATAGGCATTTTCATTAATGTCATGCCAGGCGTACGCATGTTAAGAATAGTGACGATAACGTTGATAGAACCTAAAACTGATGAAATACCTAGCAAGTGGACTGAGAAAATCGCGAAGTCCACACCCATGCCACCTTGAATAGATAGTGGCGCATAGAATGTCCAACCAGTTGCAATCGCGCCATCACCAATACCGAACATAGCCAAAGTGAATGGCAGTGTTAGCAATATGGCAGCTGGAGGTAATAACCAGAAGCCCCAGTTATTCAAACGCGGCAACGCCATATCTGGCGCGCCGATTTGCAAAGGCAACATCCAGTTAGCAAAGCCAGTTGCAGCTGGCATCAACGCCGCGAAAATCATCACCAGGGCGTGAACACCAATCAATTGGTTATAAAACTCAGGCTGCATCAATTGCAGGCCTGGCTGAAACAATTCAGCACGAACCGCTAGAATCATTGCCCCACCCACTAAGAACATGATGAGGGAGAATGTAAGATACATCGTTCCAATATCTTTGTGATTGGTGGTTGTGAGCCAACGCATAATGCCTGTTGGATGATCATGATGCTCATCATGATTTGCTGTGGTTGTATAACTCATCATTTTCTCCTTAATGCTACTTTTACGCTTAATGTTTAAAATTTAGATATTAAAAATTATCGATCAATTAAAACCAAAGCTCTAACGTAGCGCTTTGACTTGAGCAGGTTGAAGCACATCGCCCACTGAATTACCTAAGGCATTTCGCTCATAAGTAACAACAGCTGCGATGTCTGTATCGTTCAACACACCTTTCCATGCCGGCATGACACCTTTACCATTAAAGACTCGGTCTAAGTGACTATCCTTCAATAACTTACCACCAGCATCAAAGATTGGGCCTTGAGCAATTTTACTGCCAGTTAATGCTGGGAATGTTGGCGGAAGGCCTTGACCATTTGCTTGGTGACAAACCGCACAGTTTTTCACATAAACTTCTTTACCGTGTGCAACTAAATCTTCTTTTGTCCAAGTTTTATCCGCGCCTGCTGAAGCAGCCGCTAATTTGGTTTTTTGATCAGCAACCCATTTTGTATAGTCTTCGGCAGATACCGCATCTACAACAATAGGCATAAAGCCGTGACCTTTACCGCAAAGCTCTTTACATTGTCCACGATATGTCCCAGGCACATCCACACGCACCCAAGTTTCGCGCAAGAATCCAGGAATAGCGTCACGTGCTGAACCAAATGCAGGCACCCACCAGTTATGGATAACGTCAGTAGCTGTTAAAAGAACGCGTACTTTTTTGCCTACTGGCACTACCAAATGGTTGTCCACTTCTAGCAGGTAATCTTTGCCCTTGTCGGCTTGGTTGTCAATTTGATCTTGAGGTGTCGTTAGGTTGCTGACAAACTTAATCCCTTGCGCTTCGCCATCTAAATACTCATATTGCCAGCGCCATTGCGAACCAGTCACCTTAATCACCATATCCGCATTTGTTTTTGTGTCTTCCATCATCACAATGCTGTGATAAGCAGGAATACCCATCAAAATGAAATCGATATACATCAAAATTGCAAATGGGACTAAAGTCCAAAGCACTTGCGATTTCGTGCTAGGACCTGAAAAAGTAGCGGCCTTGTAGCCTTTACTCTTTCTATGATTCACGATTGAGTAAATCATAATGGCCAAAACAACCACGAAAATAATCATCACGATGACCATAAACTTGTTATGCACATGCAATGTGTCAGCGGCCATTGGCGTAGCTGGCATCGGGAAATTCCATGTATATTCAGCATGGGCGACCAATGAAATCATTGTCATCATTACCCCAAGCACTGCCTTTTTCAGAAAATGCATCACCATACTTACTCCCAAACTCTAATTAAGAAACAACTCCAACACGCTCTTTTAATTGTTTAGCAAGTTCTAAACGCTGGTCGTTGGTCATATAAGTTTGACCAAAACCAACCTCTTTGCCATGCGAGCGGAGCGACAACAATTGATCACCACTTGGCGTATCGCGCAAAAGCACTTTCGCCCAGTAACGATTAAAAACCATCCGACTAACATCTTTGTAGCTTTTTTTCTCTACTGAAACTTGATCGCCTTCAATCACAATGCTTTCATAATCTTGCGAGTGACAATGGATATAATAAAAAGCATATCCTATCCCCACCAACTCAATTCCAGCAAAGGGCAATACAAACCAAGCACCAATCAAGCTAAATGCAAGCGCTACAACCAATGAAAGTACCGCAATAATCGTGACAGCGAAGACACGACCCATTGCCGTTAATGAGCTATTGGGTCGCGCAATAATTTCAAAATCCGCTACAACTTGATTCAAAGTCAGCCTTTCACCCAAGTATTAAGCTAAAAACAACATTAATTTAAAGCTTTAGACCCGCTACGCTTTGTAATTAAATTATTAGAGATGTAACAATTTTGTTACATCTAGTCTAAATTATCATAATCCCTATTGAAACTCAAGCTCCAACATCATACTGAATCGCCACGAGAGCCAATAAAATCGGCATGGAAGTATTCTTTAGTGGCCCGAATCCATACAGAGCATGTTTTGAAGCTAAGAATAACTCTTCTGGGAAAAGATTTTTTATAAACTTTTTAACATTAAGCAATTGCAATGTTTTAAAAGACTTTGAATTTATTTTGGGCAAGGGTGGTATTAGGCGCTTCAAAACTTAATCTACAAACTAAGCCAATACTAGGCTTTTAGTATTAGGGCTTTAAATTAAGCAAGTTAACAGGATCCATTCCTTCACTCCCCTTGATGACTTCGTAATGGAGATGAGGGCACTTGTTTTATATCAAAGAAAGCCAAGCCACATTTATGTGCCGCAAAATGTTTGATAGCTTGCGTCAAAGCCTGCACTAGCGCCTTGAAGGTATTTGTCATTTTTAGGCATTTGATATGGCGTGATAAGCACTTCTAAAAAGTCGTGGAACGGCTCCATATCGCCTTGGTTCGCGCTATCCAAAACCTCTTCTACTATATGATTGCGCGGGATAACAAGCGGATTGTGGCTATCCATCAAGACGGCCACCTCCCCCACTGTTTGGACTTGCCTTGATAGCCGCTCATGCCGAAGGATTTGCCAATTTTTAAAGCCACCATCATCAATCAGTTGATCCCTTAATTGAAGTGGGCTAGCAAGGTTGCGGAAGGTGTTTGTATAATCAGCTTGATGCTTGTACATCAGCATCAGTAAATCTTCCACCAGCGCAAGATCGCCAGGCTCGTCATTGAAAAGACCGATTTTCTTTCGCATCGCACTTAGCCAATAAGCCCTGTATTTAGTTTGATATGCATTCAAACATTCTGTTGCAATGCCAATTGCATCTTCCTGACTTTCAGCCAGCAATGGCAAAAGACTCTCAGCAAATCGCGTTAAATTCCATTCGCCCATCTTGGGCTGATTGCCAAAAGCATAGCGTCCGTTCTTATCAATCGAACTAAACACAGTCTTTGGCGAATACGTATTCAAAAAAGCACATGGGCCATAATCAATCGTTTCGCCCGCGATGCTCATATTATCGGTATTCATTACGCCATGAATAAAGCCAAACTGCATCCACTTGGCAATCAATGCAGCTTGCGTATCAATCACCGCCTCAAGTAAGCCAATATAAGGCTGGGGATGATTATCCAAAGCTGGATAATGGCGATTGATGGTGTAATCCGCTAAAGCTTTCAGCGTTCCTATATCATCAATGGCAGCGGCATATTGAAAGGTCCCGACGCGAATATGGCTAGCAGCAACTCTCGTCAAGACAGCTCCACTAAGTGGTTCAGCCCTGTAAACCACTTCGCCAGTTAGCATCACAGCAAGGCTGCGTGTAGTTGACACGCCCAAAGCATGCATTGCCTCGCTCTTTAAATACTCACGAAGCATAGGTCCCAAGCCTGCCAAACCATCACCTGAACGTGAGTACGGCGTTGGCCCAGAACCCTTTAATTGAATATCAAAGCGTAGATAGCTTGGCGCAATATGCTCGCCTAGCAATATCGCTCGCCCATCCCCTAAATTATTAAACCCGCCAAATTGATGGCCTGCATAAGCTTGCGCGATAGGCAAAGCGCCTTCAGGAGCTGCTCGCCCCTTAAAACAAGCCCAATCGGCAGCTTTAAGCGCATGCGTATCCAAGCCAAGTGTCTGTGCTAATTGTTGATTAAAAATCACCAAACTTGGATTTTTGAATTGTTTAGGGTTCGCGCGAGCAAACAAAGCCTGGGGTAGTTTCGAATAGGAATTATCGAAACAAAAACCAAATTGATCTCGGCGATGCTGATTAGATGAATTCATAGTGCTATAGCTTACTATTTTAGTTGGGTATTGTTAACCTTTGCTTGAGTTTCATGAAAGAAAATCCTCCAAAAGTTGATAGGCTGAGCGCCTATCACGTAAAATCGCAACCCATAGACTTACCGATCAGCAAATAAGCCCAAAATTCAAAGACCCAATATGGAAGAATCAGCATGCAGATTAAAACGAGTCAAATTTTCAACATTGCATTTACATTAGCAATCCTAGCATTAGCAATCAACGCATATTTAATGAAGCAGCAGCTGGACGAAAAACTCCAAGGCTCATCAAGCTCGGTTGAAAAAATCAACGCTTCGATTACCGCAATAAAAGCGTATGAAGTTGAATTAGCAACTAAAGATGCAGCAATCTCAGCGCTAGTTGCAGATCTCATCATCAAAACGCAAGAGCAAGGTCAAATAATTGACGACCTGTTAGCTCAGCAAACAAATAAAAAATAACCTCCGGAACAAATGTGTTTATTTAATATCGAAATTCAACATCTTCATCATTAAAAACGCACATGAAAAAACTCTGCTTAATATTCTTTAGCCTCGTTTTGGCACTTTCAACTGAAGCGGTCTTTGCACAAACCATCTTTGATAAAAACTTTACGGGGGCTCAAAAAGAGCAGTATGCAGACGGCAAACCCAAATATGAAGTGAATGTGATTAAAGGTAAAAAGCAAGGACTGGAAACATTCTGGTATCCCAGCGGCGGCCTATATATCCAAACTAACTATTTAAATGATAAAGAAGACGGCGTTTGGAAGCAGTGGTATGAAAATGGCCAACTCAAGCTAGAAGTCAATTATAAAGGTGGGCTAGAGCATGGAAGCTTTACGCAGTGGTATGAGAATGGTCAAATGCGCGCTCAAAGCAATCTCATCAACGGCAAAAAAGAAGGCGATGAAACTGCTTGGAATAAAGATGGCACTATTAAGTATAAAAGTTCTTATATTGATGGCAAAGAAGTAAAGTAAAGCACTCTAATGAGTCAACGCTTAATTTGTTGGCAGGTACAAGGCCGTCCTGAATTTTGTGTAAACATAGAATAATTGAAAGTTAGTAAATTCAAAGTACCTTGCGTCAAAACTATTCACACAGACCAAGAATTACCCAGGAAGATATTCAGGTAAAATTAATTACTTAGTACCGATTTAAGTGTGGTACAAGTGCTAAAATTCATTGAGAAACTTAAACGCATGACACTTGAGTAACAGATTAACTTGATGATGAAGTAGCTCAAAAATTCTGCAGGAAGCTTTTCTTTTGGTTTCTGATTAAAATTGATGTCTGATTAAACAAGAGTTCTCTTTATGAAAACAACCCCATGCAAGTGTATTAGCGTCATTCTGTTTTTTTGCCTAAGCTGTTTGTTACTTAATGGCTGCAACTCGCAAACGGCAGGACAACAAAGTGCTGATCAAGCAAATCAAGAGGCCCAACGGCAAGAGGTGAGTTTTATCATTGCTGAAAAGACAGCTTTAACTGATTTTTCAGAGTTGCCGGGCAGGCTAAATTCCTTTCGGGTGGCACAGATACGGGCTCGTGTGCCAGGGGTAATTTTGCATCAAGTGCAGGGCGGTATGGATGTTAAAAAAGGCCAGTTGCTGTTTAGCTTAGATCCCAAACCACTTGAGGCAGCTTATGAGAGCGCTGCCGCCAATTTGCAAAAGTCACTCGCATTACAAACACAAGTTCAAATCAAGGCGGATCGGTTTAAATCGCTAGTAGAGTTTAATGCGGTCAGTAAGCAAGATTACATTGATGCCAACGCCGCTGCACATTCTGCCAGTGCAGAAGTGGCGAATGCGTTCATTAATGAACGTGCGCTAGATGAGCGCTTGGATATTGCCTTGCAGACTCAAAAGTCTCAACAAGCCACCTACGATTTAGCCAGCAAGATCTATGAGTTTGGCAATAGTAGCGCCCTAGATTTACGCATTGCAGAAACTCAAATGGAAACAGCTAATGCACAAGTAACAGCGCTTCAACGCTTGCGTGCTCAGGCTGAAAATGCGCTAGCGCTTTTAGTTGGGGCCACCTTGCCTGAAGATTTACCGCCGGCACAGTCACTTGATCATCAATTGATAGTAACTGATTTGCAAGCTGGCTTGCCATCCGAGTTGTTAACTAGGCGCCCAGATATTCGTCAGGCCGAAAGTTTGTTGAAAGCCGCGAATGCCAATATTGGGGCGGCCCGTGCTGCATTTTTTTCTTCAATCCGGCTGACTTCTAGCTTCGGCAGGGCCAGTTCAGAGCTTAATGGATTATTCACATCAGGTAGCAATTTATGGAACTTTTCTCCAGAGCTCTCACTCCCTATTTTTGATGCAGGTTTTAATAAGGCAAACCTAAAGCTAGCCGAAGTGCAAAAAGATATCAATATTGCGCGCTATGAAAAAGTCATTAAAATAGCCTTCCGTGAAGTCGCTGATGCTATGGCTGCCAACACCATGCTGAGCGATGAAGTTAAAGCTCAACAACGTTTGGTCAATGCTGAACAAGCGCGCTTTAAACTAGCAGAGTTACGCTATCAAAATGGTGTAGATAGCATGCTAAGCGTGTTAGACGCACAGCGTAGTTTGTACATTGCGCAACAGTCGCTGATTGAGTTACGCCAATCAAAACTTACCGCCTTAGTTACCCTATATAAGGCGCTTGGTGGCGGCGCGAGCTAGATGAAGTCTTCATGAATCCCACCAATGTATATAGTGATATTTACAAAATTCTATCAACCAATTTTTAAGACTAATTTAAAATTAAATACTTTTTTAACTGTTTGCTTCTCATATCGCTTTTTCAGCCTATGCATTTAATTGCCGAACCCGATAGAAGTCCACTAAAAATTGCCGTGCTTTATGATAATGAATTTCTTCTTCATCACACTGGACCCCATCATCCAGAAAACGCTGATCGAATCTCGAGCACAATCAACTTTCTCAAAAATGATTCTAAATTAAAACCAAATTTAATTTGGCCTACCTTTAGTTATGCATCTATAGATGTCATCAACCTTGTTCATTCAAAAGAATATATTCATCTTGTTAAACAAGAATCTGAAAAGCTTACTGACAATACTTCAACACTTAGCACGGGCGATACTGTGATATCAAAACAATCCTATCAAGTGGCCAGAAAATCTGTTGGGGCAGTGAATGAAGGTGTCGATCAAATAATGAGGGGTAAAGTTTCAATTGCCTTCGCATTTTCAAGACCGCCAGGTCATCATGCGACTAAAGATAGAGGAATGGGATTCTGCATTTTTAATAATGTCGCCATTGCAGCAAAATATTTACAAAAAAAATATGGTATCAACCGAGTATTAATTGTTGATTTTGATGTTCATCATGGCAATGGAACGCAAGATATTTTTTATAGTGATAATTCTGTTTTCTACTTCAGCATCCATCAACATCCCTTCTATCCTGGCACAGGCCGTCCTAACGAAAAAGGGAGCGGTGAAGGTTATGGATATACCTTAAATATAGACTTACCAAAAGGGGCTGGCGATGAAGAATTTATTCATGGCTTAAAAAGCCAATTAGTTCCTGCAATGGATAATTTCAAGCCGGAATTTATATTAGTATCTGCAGGGTTTGATGCGCATGAAAATGATTTGCTTGGGCAGTTAAAATATTCAAATAATGGCTACAAAAAAGCGACAGATATTTTATCTACCATTGCAAAAAAATATGCGTCTAATCGTATATTGTTTGTATTAGAAGGTGGGTATGAGCCTACAAATATTAAAGAAGCTTCTGAAAGTATTCTTAATGCAATTATTTCTAAAAACTGACCAGCCGATGAGAGCGACTTTATGTATGCAACACGCTCCTATCAAACCTCATGCATTTTGGAACTACCTAGGCCCTCTGCAATCTGGACAAATACTGTAAAATATCAGGCAGTTTAAAGACCTGTTTAAGCGCTTTTTCGCAAAAAGCAAAAACAAAAAAACTACTACAACCAATTTGAAATCATTACAAACACGATAGGCTAAAAATGCTTGAATTCATTCTGGACCCAAACACAATCATTGCATTTCTAACACTTGCAGCGCTTGAAATTGTCTTAGGCATTGACAACATTATTTTCATTAGCGTGATTGCCAATCGCCTGCCAATAGAAATACGTGATTCAGTCGTTCGATTTGGATTAATGTTCGCATTAGTGACACGCATTGCATTGCTGTTGAGTTTATCTTGGGTCATGGGGTTAACAGAAACCCTTTTTGCTTTCTACAAGCATGAAATTAGCGGTAGAGATTTAATCTTATTCTTTGGAGGCTTATTTCTTTTATGGAAAGCCAGCAAAGAAATTTATCTTGAGGTTGAGGCGACAGAAGAGACTTCAAAAGAAATTAAAAATACAAGCACGAGCTCAAAATCTATTCGGGCGGTTTTTTGGGGCGCTGTTGTTCAAATTGGGATTCTAGATATTGTCTTCTCATTGGATAGCGTTATTACTGCGGTTGGCTTAGTCGATGAAGTTTCAATCATGATTGCCGCTGTTTTAAGCTCAGTCATTTTCATGCTTTTCGCTGCTAAACCCATTGGTGATTTTGTTCATCGCCATCCATCGATTAAAGTTTTAGCACTATCTTTCTTAACAATTGTGGGTTTTGTTTTAATTTCCGAAAGTCTTGATGTGCATATTCCAAAGGGATATATCTATTTTGCAATGGCATTTTCTCTTGGGGTAGAAGTGCTCAACATACGTGCTCGACATAAAAAGAAATCTTCTAAATAAGGCATTGCTGCATCGTTTTTTAAAGTGGATTTTCTTCACTGTCTTTCACTATTGCAGACACCTTGATATTTTAATGAGGCTTGCAGCTTCTCATAGCGTCAAAACTATTAAGGCTGACCAAAAATTCCACAGGAAGATATTCAGGTAAAATGCCATGTTTAGCGCTGAGTGTGGTGTATGGAGCAAAACACCCACAAAAATAGACGCAAAAAAAGCCTACCAATTGGTAAGCAGTTAATTTACTTGGTGCCGGGGGGGGGAATCGAACCCCCATGAAGTTGCCCTCGCTGGATTTTGAGTCCAGTGCGTCTACCAATTCCGCCACCCCGGCAGCGAAATTCAACATTATAACAAACACTGGCATTTATGCGAACTAATGAATTTGATTTTTGTTTACCTGCAGAACTGATTGCACAGTTTCCAAACAAAGAGCGCTCAGCAAGTAGATTGCTAAGACTCAATGGAAATAGTGGCTTAATTAGCGACGAGCATTTCATTAATATCTGCGAGTTTATCGATGCGGGGGATTTGCTGATTTTTAACAACACTAAAGTCATTAAAGCTCGCCTTGCTGGGCAGAAAGCATCAGGCGGTGTGATTGAGGCCTTGGTGGAGCGCATTATCGATAAACATCATGTTATAGCGCATGTTCGCGCATCTAAATCACCCAGGCCGAGCACACGTTTGATATTTGCAAATGCTTTTGAGGCCGAGGTTGAAGCGCGTCAAGATGACCTGTTTTTACTGCGTATAGATTCACCACGCCCTATTTTAGAGCTGCTTGATGAATACGGCGCACTGCCTTTGCCACCATATATCTCTCATGCCGCAGATGAGTTTGATGATGAGCGTTACCAAACCGTATTCGCCAAAAACCCAGGCGCTGTGGCGGCACCTACTGCAGGCCTGCATTTTGATGATGACGTGATTAATCGCTTAAAAGCAAATGGCGTGAATATCGCTTATGTGACACTCCACGTTGGCGCTGGCACGTTCCAGCCTGTGCGTGTGGATAATATCAACGAACACAAAATGCACGCTGAGCTTTATTCTGTGCCTGCTGAAACCCTCTCTTTAATTAAAGCCACGCAGACTTCAGGCAAGAAAGTCACTGGTGTAGGTACAACCGTCCTAAGGGCACTTGAGAGCGCTGCTCGCTCTGGGGAGCTGCTTGCAGGTAACGGTGAAACGGATATATTCATCACACCAGGCTATAAATTCAAAGTGGTGAATAGATTGCTCACCAACTTCCATTTACCAAAAAGTACCCTGCTGATGCTGGTATCAGCCTTTGCTGGCTTGGAAAATATCCAAAAAGCCTACCAACACGCCATCACCCAACAATACCGCTTTTTTAGCTATGGTGATGCGATGCTGATCGAACGTAGCGATGATGCTGGGAACTCTTAACAAGATACAATGCCTATTTAATAGCATGTTTAACGTAAAAAAAGAAAGCCACTGATGAAACTCGTAAACTCATTATCTACTTTAAGCCTTATCTTGTTGCCTTTAATGGCACATCAAGCGCAAGCGGCAATTCTGCCAAATGCAGAAACTGTGACGAAAATTACAATGGCTAAAAAACCGACATCCAAACCAATGTCGATCGCTTACGTGCCAATTCACCAACGTTACTATGTTGCGGATGGGGGGTTAGCGCCATTGGGCTCAGAGACAGAAGCGCCTATTTCAAAATCACAAATTCACGTTTACAGCGCTGAAGGTCAATATATTCAATCGGTAAAACCGGGTTATGACAATCGTTCGATTTACTTTAACCAAGCCACAAAACAACTCGAGACTGTCACCTACAACATCTCAAGTAATGCCGGCTTCTCACCAAATACCGGTCTTTTCTCTTTAGAGCTTGATGATAAAGGCAACCTCACCGAAAACTCTAAAGACATTTCGGGCTTTAATGCCGCGTTTGGTGATGCTTCGACTATTCCAACACACAACCCTGAAACCAACCTGTATTACGCCAAACAAGGACGCAGTAATTTGGTATGGGTAATTGATTTAAATAAAAATGAAAAAATCGAAGAAATTAAACTTGACCTCAAATCAGCAGGCGTGCAATTTGATGACATCACGGACTACTACGCCGCTTATACAGGCATTAAGGGTGAAGAGCTTGCTGTGTTAGATGTAGACCACAAAGCCGTGTTGGTATTTGACATTAAAGGAAAGTTTGTTGGCAAAAGCGCACTCCCAAACACACTTAAATTACGTGCTCAAAACCATATTGCTGGCTTAGGTTATAGCAATGGCTTATTTTTTGTGTACCACGAACCAGAAGGTGAGTTTGGTACATTTTACGGCTTCAAGGTTTCAGACCTCGCCCAGTAATTAACGAAATGTCTGAGCAATAAAAAAAACCGCCTTAAATTCATTAAGGCGGTTTTTTATTTAAGTAATATTAGTTACTTAATTATTTACCTAATGCATCAGCGAGCTTGCCTGATACCAAACCGAACAGAGCACCAAGGACTGCAGATACTGCAACAATAACTACTGGGTTGTTGGCTGCAAGTACTGTTACCGCAGACTGGTTTTCAGGAACAGTTTGCAGTGCATACGCTGCCGTTGCCGCATAGCCGTAAACATTAGCAGGAACACAAGAAAGAAGACCGATATTTGCAACGATCACTAAGAAAAATACAGTGACTGCGATATAAACTGCTGGACCTACTGGAGCAGCTAAACCTAATGGGTTTAAGCCAACTAAGAACAAGGCAATACCAGCAATGACGGCACCGTAAATCATCCCTACGATAGTTTTTTGGAGTGCAGCTGTATCACCGCCAGTATGGAAGAAACTACCCCAAGCGATAAAACCAGCCCAAACTAAAACGGAACCAGCTAATGGACCTAATGCTAGAAACGCCCACAAACCACCAAGTAAAGCAATACTTACAGATAGTGCAGTTACTTTAGACATACTTATCTCCTCTAGTTGTACTTCTATTTTTGCTTCTAGTTAAAATTAAAAAAATAGAACAGCTATAGCGACAGTAGCAAAAGCTTTGTTTAGTTAAAGAGCCCTTGCACCATCAATACCGCTGAGAGAGATACTAGTACGAAAAATAGGGGTATGTAAACCTTTAGCAATAAAAAAGTGCTGATAAAATCTGTGCGAATATACGCTACTGCGCGTAACTCCAATAACGACGCCATGCCCCAACCACCATAGTAGGATACTGAGGCTGACCTAAACTTACATTATATCGACCCAAAGCACGGTATAAATTTCCATGTTCGATATCTAAATAGTGTCTTAAAATTTTACAGCCATAAGGTAAATTAAGCCGCAAATGAAACAAATTATGGTCTGGTGCACCGATATTACTCGCCCAAAACGGCATCAATTGCATAAAGCCGCGAGCGCCTACCGATGAAACCGCGTACTTCTTGAAGCCGCTTTCTACTTTTATCAAGCCCAATACCAATTGGGGATCTAAGCCTGCTCGCGTGGCTTCATAGTGCACTGTACGTAAAAAATCCTCACGCATCGCTTGGTCTGGTATTCGCTTTTGAAGGCGCTCGGACATAGTGTCCAGCCATTTTTGGGCTTCAACTTCACTTGAGAAAAATAGCTTAGGCGCAGCGCTATCGCTGACAGATCTTTGCATCAAGGCTTTGACGCTTTTAGAAAGAATCTCTTCTTGCTGAGCGCAAAGGCATAATGATTGACTAAACAGACACTGACTAATAGGGCAAGTACACAAAAGCGCTTTTTCATGACCGCCCCTGCCCGTTTAGCGCAATGTTTTGGTTATAAATCCAAGTACATCATCAAGTGGAATCGATTGCGCTTCAGTTGCAGTGCGCGCTTGGTATTCCACTTGGTTTTCTTTCAAGCC
>CAMCTR010000007.1 GCA_945878605.1 Candidatus Methylopumilus universalis
TTAGTGAATCCGGACCGGATGAATTATTACGGTTTAAAGTTAAATGATATTTACACTGCACTCGCAAGAAATAATGCAAATAGCGGTGGTGGTATCTTGCCCCACTATTCTGAACAATATTTAATTCGGGGTGTTGGTTTAATTCAGAGTCTAGATGACATTGGCAATATTGTACTAAAAGAGCAGGGTGGTGTCCCAGTTTACATGCGAGACGTTGCTGAGGTGAGGCTTGGTAATGAAGTGCGCGTTGGGGCTTTACTCAAAAATGGTGAAACCGAGTCTGTGGGTGGCATCGTAATGATGATTAAAGGGGGCAACGCTAAAGAGGTTGTTGGGCGCATTAAAACAAAAGTAGCTGAAGTGAATGAAAAAGGTATTCTACCTGGTAGTTTGCAAATCACGCCCTTTTATGACAGAAGTGAGCTTGTGGATGCGGCCTTGAACACCGTTGTGAAGGTGTTGATTGAGGGCGTTATCCTTGTCGTTATCATTCTGTTTCTATTTTTAGGCGATGTTCGTTCTAGCTTAATTGTGGTTGGGACATTAATCCTCACGCCATTGATGACTTTTATGGCCATGAACTACTTGGGCATTTCAGCCAATCTCATGTCGCTAGGAGGCTTAGCCATTGCGATTGGCTTGATGGTAGATGGATCAGTGGTGGTGGTTGAAAACGCTTTCCATCAATTAGGACATCGTCAGGATGAAAGCAAAATTCGCGTAGTGTTAGAAGCTGCGACCGAAGTGGGAACCCCAGTTTTGTTTGGGGTTGGTATCATCATTTTGGTGTTCTTGCCATTAATGACCTTGGAAGGCATGGAGGGAAAAATGTTCGGTCCATTAGCCTTGACCATTGCGATTGCCTTGTTTGTTTCATTGGTGCTTTCTCTCACGCTTTCGCCTGTCATGTGCTCTTATATTTTAAAAGGGGGCAGTGGCGAAGACACTCGCTTTATTCAAGCGATTAAAAGGCCTTACCTTCGATTGCTTAATGTGGCCATCTCCAATGAAAAGAAAACAATTGGCGTTGCAGTTACATCATTTGTTGTTGCGCTGCTGATCATTCCTTTATTGGGCACTTCATTCATTCCTGAAATGCGTGAGGGCTCCATTGTGCCTAACATTATTCGTGCACCTAATATTTCTTTAGAAGAGTCACTGGTGATGGAAAAAGAAGCTTTGCAAGTGATCGCTAAGCTTCCTGGCGTGAAGTCGGTGGTTTCAGGCGTGGGGCGTGGTGAGAGTCCTGCAGATCCACAAAGTCAGAATGAATCTCAGCCTATCGTCAGTTTATTACCTCGAGATCTGTGGCCTGATGGTTGGACGCAAGATAACATTGCTGCATCTATTCAGAAAAGTCTCAAAATCCTGCCTGGTGTGCAAGTGGTAATGGCTCAGCCGATTGCTGCTCGGGTAGCTGAGCTGCTAAGCGGTGTTCGTTCCGATGTGGCAGTGAAATTGTTCGGTGATGATATGGTGGTTTTGAAAGCCAAAGCTGACGAGATTGCAAAAATTGCGGGGGGTGTTCAGGGTGCAGTCGATATGCGCGTTGAAAAAGTCTCTGGTCAGCAATATTTGAACATCACTATTGATCGTCATGAAATTTCAAGACACGGCATAAATGCTGCGGATGTGCATGACGTGATTGAAACTGCTATTGGAGGAAAAGAGGCAACTGACGTGTTTGAAGGGCAGCGTCGCTTTAGCGCAGCGGTGCGTTACCCAGAAAATTTCAGAAGTAGCGCAGAAGAAATTGGCGATATATTACTGACCTCTGCGAATGGTAGTCGAGTTAAATTACGCGACTTGGCTAGAATTGAAGTGAAAGACGGACCAGTGCAAATTAGTCGTGAGTTGGCGAAACGAAGAATCGTTGTAGGTGTCAACGTAAGGGATAGAGACTTAGGTGGCTTTGTTGCTGAGCTTCAAAAGAATTTGGACAAAGAGTTAAAACTGCCAGATGGTTATTATTTAGAGTTTGGTGGTCAGTTCCAGAATATGCAGCGCGCCTTGAGTCATTTGGCTTTAATTGTACCGGTAACGATCGGCGCAATTTTCTTCCTGTTATTCTTGCTGTTTAACTCAGTGCGTTATGCAGCATTAATTATCATGGTGCTCCCATTTGCTTCGATCGGCGGCATCGTTGCCTTGTTTGTAACGGGAGAGTATCTCTCGGTCCCAGCATCGGTTGGATTTATTGCCTTGTGGGGGATTGCGGTGCTCAATGGTGTCGTGTTGGTTTCTTACATTCGACATCTTCGTGATGAAGGTAAGAGCCAGTTTGAGGCAATTACTCAGGGATGTCAGCAACGTTTTAGGCCTGTAATGATGACCGCGACAGTGGCGATGTTGGGCCTAGTGCCGTTCTTGTTTGCGACTGGGCCAGGTTCAGAAATTCAGCGACCGTTGGCGATTGTAGTGATTGGCGGGTTAATCACCTCTACCTTACTCACTTTAGTTGTATTGCCTGCGCTCTACAGAACATTTGAAGAGAAAAGAATTGAATCATAAGGAATTGTAACTATTCCTATTTGTAGATGGAGTTAGAATGAAAAAAGAAATTAAGGCGATTATTCCGCCACAAAGATTAGCCAAAATCCGATCGGCGTTTCGAAATATTAAAGAATTTCCGGGAATGACCGTCACCAAAGTTGAGGGGTGTGGGCACCACTTAGCCAAGCCAAGTAATGGTGTTAAAGATGAGCTAAATGAATATTCGCCTAAGGTGAGAATCGATATTGTGGCCTCCGATGATTTAGTGGAGGGGATTTTGCAAGTTTTGGTTGAGGTCGGCCAAATGGGGCAGGTTGGCGACGGCATCGTTTGGGTAACCCCCGTTGAAAGGATGATCAGGCTCTCTGATCAAATTATTGTCTTTGATTGCTAATCAATATTACTGACTTTTTAGTATAAGACGGCTTTTCGAGTAAAATATAGAAATGACTATATACGCACTCGCAAAGCCGTTTCTATTTCAGCTTGATGCTGAAAATGCCCATGACCTCACCTTGAAAAGTCTCAAGCTTGCTGAAAAATTTGGTTTATTGACATTGCTTGCCAAACCAGCCCAATGTCAGCCCAAACAAGTGATGGGGCTTAGCTTTCCTAACCTTGTTGGCCTCGCTGCTGGCCTTGATAAAAATGGCGCAGTGATTGATGGCATGGCGGCCTTAGGTTTTGGCTTTCTTGAGATAGGCACGACTACCCCGCGCGCTCAGCCTGGTAACCCCAAACCAAGACTGTTTAGAGTGAAAGAAGCGGAAGGTATTATCAACCGCTTTGGCTTTAATAATTTGGGTGTTGAACATCTGATTCAAAATGTTCAGGCGGCTAAGTATCGGGGTATTTTAGGTATCAATATTGGCAAGAACTTTGATACGCCGAACGAGCGTGCCGCGGACGATTACGTCATTTGTATGCGTAAAGTTTATGCGCATGCCAGTTATATCACGGTGAATATCTCCTCCCCGAACACTAAAAATTTACGCCAATTGCAGGAAAAAGATACCTTGGATGCTTTGCTTGCAACTTTAAAAGCGGAGCAAAACATATTGGCAGATAAGCATGGAAAGTATGTGCCGATTGCTTTAAAAATCGCGCCGGATTTAGATGAAACGCAAATCATAGAAATTGCGGATTTGCTTAAATTGCATCACTTTGATGGCGTCATTGCGACTAATACCACATTAGCGAGAGATGCCATTGAAAGCTTGCCTAATGCGACAGAAATAGGTGGTTTGTCTGGCGCCCCAGTGCGTGAAAAATCAACGCTAGTGATTTCTCAGCTTTCAAAACACTTGGCTGGTGAGTTGCCGATTATTGGCGTAGGAGGTATATTGAGTGGCGATGACGCCGCTGAGAAAATCTCTGCTGGTGCAAGCTTGGTTCAGGTTTATAGTGGTCTTATTTATCGAGGGCCTAGGTTGGTACGCGACATTTCTAAAGCGCTATCCTAGAGCATCATCCGCGAGAACTTTCTATCGCAATACGCTCCAGCTCATTGGATCAAATGGTTTGCTGCGACTGCGTAGCTCATAGTAAAGGCCGGCTGTATCATTTCCACCACTATTGCCAACACTTGCAATCGTGTCCCCACCTTTTACCGTGTCGCCCATTTTACGAAGTAAAGCTTGGTTGTTGCCATACAAGCTCATGTAGCCGCCGCCATGGTCAACGATAATCATATTGCCGAATCCGCGCATCCAGTCAGCGAATACCACCCGACCATTGGCAACGGACTTTACTTCGTTGCCTTCGTTGGATTTGATAAACAAACCTTTCCAAGTGAGCCCAGTATCTAGACGGCTGTTGCCAAACTTATTAGTAATGTCGCCTCGTACCGGTAAATTTAGCTTTCCTCTTAGTGATTCGAAGCTGCTTCCGTCAAAAGCATTGCTGGGGAGTGATTCATTTGTGGCCAATGGGCTATGTGGCGCTGCCACATCATCAGGCTTGTTGCCAGGTTCTTTGTTGTTTGATTGGTTGGATTGTGTCGGCTTTTGCGGCTTAGGCTGCGCTGCTCTCGCTAAACGCTCAACCAATTGAGACAAGCTTTTTTCATCGCGTTTTAGTTTTTCAATTTCATTACGTTGCGCGCTAATTTGCGACGATAGCTTTTGTACCACTTTGCTGTGAACTTGTTTTTGCGATTCAAGATTTTTACGTTCCGATTCTTGTTTGCTCTTAAGGTTCACCACTTCTTTAAGGGCATTCGCAGTATCCTCATTGAGCTGAGTCACGCGACCTAAATTGAACTGCATGTCGTTAATGAGTGCCTGACGAGCACGTGAGATATAGGAAAAATATTGAAGCTGGCGTGAAATTGTACTTGGGTCTTGTTCCTGCAAAATGAGTTGCAGATAGCCTTGTTGGCCGTGCAAATATTGCTGATAAACCTGCTTGCTTAGTTGATTCTTTTGTTCCTCGATGGTGTTTTCGAGGCCTAACTTTTGGGACTGTAATACTTGTAGCGATTCACTATGTTTCTTTTTTTCTTGTTGTAATTCGAACAGCTTGCGATTGGTTTCGCTAATGGCTTTCTCGCTGTCTTTAAGCGCATCAGCAGCATCCGCATGTGCCTCTTTTGTTTTGCCTAATTCTTTTGTAAGCGATTCAATGCGCTGGTGAATGTTGTTGAGCTTTTCTTTTGGTTTTTCTATTTTATTTTTCGGCTTATCGGCATTGTTCGTTGCTAAGACAAAGGGCGAATTAAGCGTTAGCGCAAGTAATCCGAATGCAAGCCAAGATCGCTTAAGGGCTTTCAGCATGGTGATGTAATGCTCACTAGAGAATGACCTGTCATCTCGGCAGGTTGTGGCAAGCCCATTAATTGCAGCAAGCTAGGCGCAATGTCTGAAAGTGCGCCTGTTTTTGCCATCTCAGCTTCCCTGCCGATGTATAGCAGTGGCACAAGGTTGGTGGTGTGTTGGGTGTGTGGCTGATTATTTTCAACGTCTTGCATCATCTCGACGTTGCCGTGGTCTGCGGTGATAATGATTTCAGCGCCTACACTTTGCGCAGCTTTAACCAAGCGACCTATGCAAGTATCTAGCGTTTCAACCGCTTTAATCGCGGCAGGCATGATGCCTGTGTGGCCCACCATGTCACAGTTTGCATAGTTGCAAATAATGGCGGCAAACTCTTGGCTTAAAATGGCTTCTTCTAATTTACCTGTTAGCTCAAAAGCGCTCATTTCAGGCTGTAAATCATAGGTGGCGACTTTGGGGGAGGGCACAAGAATACGACTTTCGCCCTCAAAAACCTTTTCTTCCCCACCATTAAAGAAGAAGGTCACGTGCGGATATTTTTCCGTTTCCGCAATGCGCAGTTGTTTGAGACCTTGGTTGGCAATGTACTCGCCGAAGGTATTGTGGATATCATTAGGCGGAAATACAGCCTTCGCATTCACTTCGCTTTTGTCGTACATTGTTAGCGTGTAATAGCCGCCGAGCTTAGGTAGCTTGTTGCGTTTAAAGCCTTCAAAGTGAGCGTCCAAAAAGCATGTCGTCATTTGGCGCGCGCGGTCTGAACGGAAGTTCATAAACACAATCACATCGCCGTCATCAACAAAAACAGAGGCTTCGCCTGGCTGGGTAATCGCTGTGGCTTTCACAAACTCATCATTTTCACCGCGGGCATAGGCAGCTTCTAAGCCTTCCAATGCTGTGCTTGCAGTAAAGACACCTTTGCCTTCGGTGAGTAACGTGTAAGCTGGCGCAACGCGTTCCCAACGTTTGTCTCTGTCCATCGCGTAATAGCGGCCACAAATAGAGGCGATTTTGCCTGCACCTATTCTTTGGATTTGATCTTCTAATGCTTGCAAGTAAGTCTTAGCACTAACAGGCGGCGTATCGCGACCATCTAAAAACGCATGCACGTAAATTTTACTAAGGCCCTGTTTTGCAGCCATGTTAATCATGGCGTAAATATGGTCTTGATGGCTATGCACGCCACCGTCAGAAATTAAGCCAAAAATATGCAGCGCTTTGTCAGCGCTTTTGGCTTTATTAACAGCTTCTAGCAAGATGGGGTTTTGATTAAATTCACCGGATGCGATTGCATTGTTGATGCGTTCGAATTCTTGAAAAACAACACGGCCAGCACCGATATTTAAATGGCCGACTTCTGAATTGCCCATTTGGCCAGCAGGCAAGCCTACAAAGCTTTCTGATGCGTTAATCAATGTGTGTGGATATTCTTTCCAGAGTTTATCCCAATTAGGTTTATTTGCTTGGGCAATGGCGTTATCTATAATGTCTTCGCGATATCCAAAGCCATCTAAAATCAACAATACGACAGGCGTAATTTTCATGCGGGGTGGTTTCCCAACGAGTATTCAAGTAATAGCGCTATTTTAGTGATTTTTGTTTAATAAATCTGCATTATTTGGCGAAACTCTCGCTGTAGAATTCAATTTTTGTAAGGTCTTTATGTACAATTAAGCATCTTAGTAAATCACTGCGCAATGCGCTTAATCCTCTAAAAGGCATTTTATGGCTAAAGTTTTAATGTACACCAGTGCTTATTGTCCATATTGTACAAATGCAGAGCGCTTGCTTCATAGCAAGGGAGTGACCGATATTGAAAAAATCCAAATTGATACTGATCCAGAATTAAAAATTTCTATGATGGAAAAAACGGGTCGCCGCACGGTTCCCCAGATTTATATTGGCGAGCGGCATATTGGCGGGTTTGATGATTTGCGCGCGCTAGATCTGGCTGGCGGACTTGATCAGCTATTAAGCAAGTAAAAAATCAAGCAACACAAGCAATTAGTGTAAGCATCGGTTAAAATGTTGGCTTTGTTTGTTATCGTTTGTATGTGCTTTGAATTAATTGGCGCATTTTTTTAATTTTTTTAGGGAAAATCATGGCGAAAAAAGAAGAAGTAGCAGCGCAATCTACAGAAAATCCAGCGGCAGAACAAAATCAAGCACCTGGTTTTGGTATTGAAAAACTGTATGTGAAAGATTTGTCATTAGAGTTGCCTAATGCACCTCAAATTTTTACAGAGCGTGATGCCCCGCAAATTGGTATTGAGATTAGTAATACTGCGAGCAAGTTGGATGATGGTATTTATGAAGTAGTGTTAACCATTACAGTGACATCAAAAATCGGCGATAAAACAGCGTTCTTAATCGAAGTTTCTCAAGCGGGTATTTTCCAAGTACGTAACGTGCTAGAAGAGAATCTAGAAATAATTTTCAGCATCACATGCCCTAATATCTTATTCCCATATGCGCGTGAAGTAGTTTCTGACGCTTCAGTTCGCGCTGGCTTCCCGCCTGTTGTGCTTAGCCCGATTAATTTTGAAGCGTTATACGCGCAACAAAAGCAACAACAAGCGCAAGATGACGCTGCAAAAACAACCCACTAAGTCTTTACTGATTGCTGCCATATTCATGCTGTTGCCAAACTTGGCAGCGGCTGAGTATCGCGCAGTGAATGTGCCGAAAGCGATTGTTTATGATTCACCTTCAGCACAAGGTAAAAAGTTGTATCTGCTTGGTCAAGGATATCCTGTAGAGGTGATTGTCAATCTCGCTGAGTGGGTGAAAGTGCGAGACCAGCAAGGCGGTTTAAGCTGGATAGAGGCTAAACAACTCTGTACGAAGCGTACTTTGTTGATTGTTTCTCCTGTAGAAATCAAACAAACGCCCAAAGCTAGCGGCGCATTCGTTGCGTGGGTAGAAAAAGATGTAGTGGTGGATTTGCTTGAGCCTGCTAAAAACGGCTGGGTTAAAGTAAAGCATCGCGACGGCTTACTGGGCTTTGTCCAAGTTTCATCCGTTTGGGGCTTGTAAGGAACCAATGAAGATAGCCGTATTAGGAGCAGGTGCTTGGGGAACGGCGTTGGCGATGCACATCAGCCAGCAACACCAAGTTTGCTTGTGGGCACGCAAGACTGCCCATGTTGATGGCATGCGTAAAGTACGCGCCAATCCTATGTATCTTGGCGATTTTAAATTTAACGACAATCTAATTGTAGAGTCAGATTTGGCCTTGGCATTGAATGGGGTCGATTTCATCGTTTCTGTTGTCCCAACTTGCGGCTTCCGCGATATGTTGCAATCCATCAAGTTGATTGGCGTTAAGGTGCCCTTGATTTGGGCGAATAAAGGCTTAGAGCCTGTCACCGCAAAATTACCACACGAAGTAGCGCTTGAAGAGCTTGGTCCGCATCAAGCTTGGGGCGCATTGTCTGGACCAAGTTTCGCGGCTGAATTAGTAAGAGGTTTGCCAACTGCTGTTTCTTTGGCGGTCAATGATGCTGACTTTGCAAAACAAGCAGGTGCTGCGCTTCATGGTGGTTCGCTTCGTGTTTACACCAGCACTGATGTCGCTGGAGTGGCCGTTGGTGGCGCGCTTAAAAACGTGATGGCGATTGCCGCTGGCATTTCCGATGGCATGCAATTTGGTAACAATGCCCGTGCCGCGATGATTACACGTGGTCTAGCTGAAATGACCCGTTTTGGGATGGTGATGGGCGCGCAAAAAGATACCTTTATGGGTTTAGCGGGTGCTGGCGACTTGATTTTGACTTGTACAGGACAATACTCACGTAACCGTGAAGTGGGATTGCAATTGGCAAGTGGTAAGCCGTTGGCTGAAATACTAGCGACTTTAGGCCATGTGGCTGAAGGTGTTTATACCGCACGCGAAGTAGTCAAGCGTGCGCAAGATTTAGGTGTGGATATGCCGATTACCCATGAGGTAGACCAAGTGCTTTCTCATGGAAAATCACCACGCGACGCTGTGATGGACTTGCTCGGCCGTGAGCAAAAGCAAGAGTCTTTAAGCTAGTTTATGTTGTTAAGCACCACCCTCAAACCCAATCTGTCTCCAAGCTTCATAGAGCAACACGGCCGCTGAGTTAGATAAATTCAAGCTTCGGCTTTGTGGCAACATCGGTAACCTAACGCGATGTTCAGCGCTAAATTCATTCCGTATTTCTTCTGGCAGGCCTCGCGTTTCTGGGCCAAACACAAACACATCACCTTTCTCAAATTTGATATTGCCATTAGAGGTGCTGCCTTTGGTGGTGATGGCGAACATGCGCTTGCCAGCCAAGGCAGCTTTGCAATCTTCCCAATTTTCGTGAATTTGTAAGTTGGCGTATTCGTGATAATCCAAGCCAGCGCGTTTGAGCTGTTTATCCTCTAATGAAAATCCGAGCGGTTTAACCAAGTGTAACTGCGCGCCAGTGTTGGCACACAGGCGGATGATGTTGCCAGTATTGGGCGGGATTTCAGGTTCAAATAAGACGATGTTAAACATTTATGTTGAGAGCGTTCGTGCGATAAGCCATTATTTTACATGAGCTGTGCCTTTTGCCTCCACTGCTTTTGCAAGTGCGTTGAGACTGGCGCCCGTCATCATGACGTCATCAATCAGGGCAGTCTGTCAGCAGCTCAAATCTTCGCCGTTGATGATTAAGCAGACCAAGTAGGTCTGTGGAAATAAGCTCAATTTTAACAGGTGCTTAATTTTTAACCATTTGTTATTCAATTGTTGACTTTCTGCTTAACAATGTATAATTGACATTAATCTTATTGGGTGAAAGCGTGTCATTGATGGAATCGGCGCAAGAAACACATCACATTATTACTGCAAAACAGCAAATGCGAACCGCACAAGGGTTTACCTTTTTCTCTTGCTTGGCGTTGTTGTTGTTGCCTTTAGCGATTCCATTGTTTATTTGGGTTGCCGCTTCTATTTTTATGTATGCGGCTGCGGCTAATCATCCCAATCCTAAAGTCTGTGAATACATTGCAAAATCAGGTTATCGATTTTATTCCACTTTTGCTTTGCTGGTGGTCATGGCGTTCTTTGGATTTATGATAGGTGAAAAGATAGGCGTATTAAACGTCTTATTTTTAGTGTGGGGCATTAGCGTTCTGATGGTGGTGCCTTTGGGTGTTCGAGATATGTTGCGCGCTTCAAAAGAAGACTGGCAAGACATGAAGATGGAGATTGAAGCATGAGTGAGTTAAATATGGATTTGAAAGTGAGTGCTAATCTGAGCACAGTAGATGTGGCCTCTATCAAACGCAACCAGCTGCCAGTCGAAACAGAGAAGCGCTGGAGTGTGGCGCAAATTGTTGCGTTATATGAATTGCCATTTAACGATTTAATCCACCGAGCGCAAATGGTTCACCGTGAAAACTTCGATTCTAACGCTGTACAAGTCAGCACTTTGCTTTCAATCAAAACGGGCGGCTGTTCAGAGGATTGCGGTTACTGCCCACAGGCTGCTCGTTACCACACGGATGTGGAAAGTGAGCCACTTATGCCTATTGATGAAGTGCTAGCAGCAGCGCGCGCAGCCAAAGAAAGTGGTGCCAGCCGTTTCTGTATGGGCGCTGCATGGCGCAGCCCTAAGCAAAAAGACTTAGAGCCAGTGCTTAAAATGATTTCAGAAGTAAAAGCGATGGGCTTACAAACCTGCGCAACTTTGGGTATGTTAAAAGAAGGCCAAGCCGCGCAACTGAAAGATGCAGGCCTTGATTATTACAACCACAACTTAGATACCGCACCAGAATTTTATGGCGACGTGATTACCACGCGAACTTATCAAGACCGTTTAGATACGCTCGATAGCGTGCGTGAAGCAGAGATAAATGTATGTTGTGGCGGCATTATTGGCATGGGCGAGAGCCGCAACCAGCGCGCTGGCCTCATTGCACAACTTGCTAATATGGAGCGCCCACCAGAAAGCGTGCCTATTAACTTGCTCACGCAAGTCGAAGGGACGCCATTACATGGTATTGAAGACTTAGATCAGTTTGAATTTATTCGCACGATTGCGGCTGCGCGCATCACCATGCCCAAGAGCTTCGTTCGCCTTTCAGCAGGTCGCCAAAATATGCACGAAGGCATTCAGGCTTTGTGTTTTATTGCAGGTGCTAATTCAATATTCTACGGTGAAAAATTGCTCACCACAGGTAACCCAGAAGCGGAAACAGATAAGCAGCTGTTTGCCAAATTGGGTCTGCATCCAATTTAATCATTCGGCCTAGCGTCTAAAACGTCAGGCGATTTTAAAGAATGCAAAATTTTCGGATGAAAATTTTCGAATGATAGAACAACTCAAAGCAGAACTTGTAGAGCGTGCGCAAGCAGGTTTAAAGCGTAAGCGCCGCCTGTTGCAAAGCCCTCAAGCCGTCCATTTGGTTGCAGATGGTCAGCGCCTACTCTCATTCGCAAGCAATGATTATCTTGGTTTGGCAAATCACCCCGATTTAATTTCAGCACTACAGCATGCCGCTAAAGAAGCGGGTGTGGGTGGTGGCGCTTCACATCTCATTACTGGGCATCATCAATTTCATCATGACGCAGAACTATCATTGGCTGGCTTTGTGGGTCTGCCGGCAGGCTTACTGTTTAGCACCGGTTATATGGCGAACATGGGCGTGGTTGCTGCTTTGCTTGGCCGTAACGATGCGATTTTTGCCGATAAGCTCAACCATGCTTCTTTAAATGATGCGGCCATTTTGGCGCGTGCAGAGTTAAATCGCTATGCCCATCAAGATTTAGTGCAGTTGGAAAAAATGTTAATTGCGAGTACAGCACCACGAAAATTGGTGATCGTTGATGCTGTATTTAGCATGGATGGCGATATCGCCCCATTGCCTCAATTGCTCGCCCTTTGCGAAAAATACGATGCTTATTTGTTGCTTGATGACGCGCATGGTTTTGGCGTTTTGGGTGAGCAAGGTCGAGGCATTTTAAGTCATTTCAATGTAGCTTCACCACGTATTATCTACATGGCAACCTTGGGTAAAGCAGCTGGCGTGGCTGGCGCTTTTGTTGCTGGCGATACAATAATTATTGAGTATTTAATTCAGTCCGCCAACACTTATATTTACACCACGGCTGGCCCGCCAGCCTTGGCGGCCGCTTTGGTCGCAGCGGTTAATGTGATGCAAAATGATGAAGCGCGCCATCAGCATTTGCAAGATTTAATCGCTTATTTCAAACAACATTTAAGCTTAAAAAGATGGCAGTTAATGCCGTCAGATACCGCGATACAACCTATCGTGGTAGGCGGTAATGAAGCGGCGCTTAGCTTAAGTGAGTATCTACTTACTCAAGGGGTTTTGGTGCCAGCGATACGGCCTCCAACAGTGCCCAAAAATACAGCACGACTTAGGATTTCATTATCTGCTGCGCATACTTTAGATGATGTGAATTTACTGATTCAGCATTTACATGAAGCAGAAAAGGTCTTGCTCGCATGAGTTTGCATATCGAGAAAATAGGGCAGGGCGTGCCACTGGTGATGATACATGGTTGGGGAATGCACAGCGGCATGTGGATGCAAGCTCGCGATTTGCTTAGCCAGTATTTTGAATTGCACATGCTTGATTTGCCAGGCATGGGACACAGTATGCAGGTTGAAAACTTGGATGTTTACAACCTGCATAACGTGGCCGAAAAAATCGCTGAGGAAATGCCAAGCAATGCCTATGTTTTAGGCTGGTCTTTAGGTGGCTTAATTGCCACTAAAATCGCTTTAATCACTCCCATTAAAAAGCTAATTTTGGTGGGCAGTACGCCATGTTTTGTGGCGCGTGATGATTGGCAACAAGGTATGCCTAGCGATGTGTTTGAAAGTTTTTTTGCGGGTGCGCTGCAAGATTACCAAGGCACGATGAATAAGTTATTAGCGTTAATTGCGATGGGAAGTGGCAACGCGCGGGCAACCACCAAAATGTTGCGTGAAGCACTTAGCCTGCGGCCTGCGCCTAATCAGCAAGGCTTGCTTGGTGCTTTGGATATTTTGCGCACAGGAGATTTGCGTGCCGACTTACCAAGCTTAGAAACGCCAACCTTGTTGATTCATGGCGTACACGACAAACTGGCCTCATTCAGTGCGGCCGAGTGGACTGCAAAAGCGCTACCGAATGCAGAATTAATCGCGCTTCCCAATGCGGCGCACGAGCCATTTATTTCACATCCTGAATTATTCACTCAAAAAGTGACTGAGTTTTTAAAAGCATGAGCCAAACCCCTACACATCAAGATATTTACCACCTCGACAAGGCGCGCGTCCGTGCTTCGTTTGACCGTGCTGCCAATAAATACGATGCTGCAGCTGTAATGCAAAAGTTGGTACGTGAAGAAATGCTCAGCCGTTTAGATTTAGTGAGCATGCAGCCATCAGGCATATTAGACGCGGGTTGTGGCACAGGCCATGCCAGCCAAGCTTTGATGCAAAAGTACCCCAAAGCACAGCTTGTTTCGCTGGATTTGGCGATGGGTATGCTGTTTAAAGTGCAGGCCATGAATACCTCTCTCAAAAATCGCATCAAGCAAACGTTAGGTTTTAATAAGCAGCATTTACTGTGTGCAGATATTGAACAGCTTCCGCTGGCAGACGCGAGTTTGGAGTTGGTGTGGTCTAACCTTGCCATTCAATGGTGTAATGATTTGGATGCTGCTTTTACTGAGATGCACCGCGTGCTTCATACTGATGGCTTGCTCATGTTTAGCACGCTTGGCCCCGATACGCTTAAAGAGTTGCGTGCGGCTTCAAGAACGGATGGCGAGCATGTCCACGTTAGCCGTTTTATTGATATGCACGACATTGGCGATGCCTTAGTGCGCGCGGGCTTTGCAGCGCCAGTGTTGGATGTCGAACACATTACCCTCACTTACGATGATGTGATGGCTGTGATGCGCGATTTGAAGTCTATCGGCGCCCATAACGCTACTGAAGGCCGAAGTCGTGGCTTGCAGGGTCGAGGCTTTTTAAAGCAACTCACTGAAAACTACGAACGCTTTAGAAAAGATGGGAAATTGCCCGCCACCTTTGAAGTGATTTATGGCCACGCTTGGAAGCCAGCGGCTAGGCCTAAGACCAAAATCGACTTAGAGGCGGGCTTTGCGCCAGTGACTTTTCATGCAAAAAAATAAGACTGCATATTTCATTACGGGTACCGATACCGACGTCGGTAAAACCTATATTGCAAGCGCGCTGATTAAGCATTTCTGCGAGCAGGGTTTGTTAACGATTGGTATGAAGCCGCTCGCAGCAGGCGCTGAGATGGTGAATGGTCGGTTGATCAACATTGACGTGACTAAACTCATCAACGCGGGCAATGTGGACGCAGAGATAGAACTGATTAACCCTTATGTTTTTGGGCCTGCGATAGCGCCGCACATTGCGGCTGAGCTAGCTGGTATCACAGTTTCACTAGATAAGATTCAGCAAGCTTTTGATAGATTACAGGCAAAAGCTGATGTGGTAATAGTGGAAGGTGCTGGCGGCTTTCGTGTGCCGATTAATCGACAAGAAACCATGGCGGATTTAGCCATCAACCTTAATCTCCCCGTGATTATGGTGGTGGGCGTTCGTTTAGGCTGTATCAACCACGCATTGATGACGGCGGGCTCTATTAAAGCGGCAGGGCTTACTTTGGCAGGCTGGGTGGCAAATCGCATCGACCCTGATATGCTAGCCATTGAAGAAAATATCTCGACGCTAAAAGCGATGCTTAAAGCACCTTGTATTGCAGATGTGGCTTGGGGTAAAGCGCCAGAGTTTATTGATTTTTAGCTTTACGTTTTTGCCTCAATCGATATGTCAGCAAAATAATCAACCCCGCGACATTGGGATACCAAATATACCAATGCGACCAAGGAATGCCATCAATACTAAAGTCTGAGAACGGCCAAAATAGCGGTGTCGCAAAGTAGGCTTTAGCGTGAAATGGAAAATCCAGCAGAATGTGAAATGGCCATGCCAGCATGGCGAATGCAATGTCTTTGCGCCACAACCACACTAATCCAATCACAGAAAAGCAAATGATGACGCTGTGCCCAAAAGCGTAGTTGGTAAAAAGCCAAGGCGGCAGGGTTTCTAGTGGTGGTTTGCCGAAATGCCAGGTGCCACTCAGCATTTTAAACAGCATCAGTGCGCCAAATGAGATTAAATCAGGCGCTGCACCAAACACAATAGCGATCCAAGCATGGCGCTTGTAGCCAAATAACCCGTACCCCCAAAGTGCGTGGCTAAAGGTATCCATTAAGCTATTGGTAGAGCTGATGTTGTTGAATGTACTTGATGACACTGCTAGGCATTGCATCGCTGACATTAGTTTTTGATGCGATGTGCTGGCGAATTTGTGTAGATGAAATATCCAAAGCCTCAATCTCTTGTATTAGTACTTTTCCGCTCGCGGAGTTTTTAAGGGTATTTGCATCATTGGTTTGATGTGTTTCAAGCAGCAACTTAACTTCAGCGTTCCAATTTAATTCTTCAGAGAGTGGGCGTTTGACCACCACAAAATGGCAGTGGTTGAGTAGCTCATTCCAGCGATGCCATGTGTTGAGTTTGGCAAAAGCATCCGAGCCTATTAGCCAGCAAATGCTCATCTTATCGCCAAGTTCTTTACGTAATGAAATAAGACTGTCGATGGTGTAAGAGGGGCCCACGCGCTCAAGTTCGCGACTATCAATCTGAAATGTGGGATGGTCCACAATCGCAAGTTCTACCATGTAGGCGCGTTGCTCTGCGCTGATGTTTGACACATCTTTTAATGCAGGAATAGATGCAGGCATGAAGCGTATTGCCTCAAAAGCTAGGGTTTGTTGTAAGCGCTCAGCAAGGTGCAGGTGGCCGTTATGGATGGGGTTAAACGTACCGCCTAAAATGCCTATCATGGAAGCTATTTAGGCGCGAACGTGCCCATCACCTAATACAATGTATTTGAGTGAGGTTAAGCCATCGAGACCAACAGGGCCACGTGCGTGGAGTTTGTCGGTTGAGATACCAATCTCTGCACCTAAGCCATATTCAAAGCCATCTGCAAAACGTGTTGAAGCATTCACCATCACACTGCTGGAGTCCACCTCACGCAAGAAGCGGCGTGCTTTGGTGTAGTTTTCTGTCACGATGGCTTCAGTATGTTGTGATGAATGCTGATTGATATGCGCAATCGCTTCCTCTAAATCAGCCACTAGTTTGCAAGAAATAATCGCATCCAAATATTCCGTATAGTGATCTTCTTCGGTCGCTTTATTAGCGGCCGGAACTAATGCGCAAGTTTCTGCACACCCGCGAATTTCAATGCCTTTGCTAATCAACATCTCAGCAATTTTTGGCAACATGGCTTTGGCTACGCTCCGCGCAATCAAAAGAGATTCTGTGGTGTTGCAAGTGCCAAGGCGCTGCGTTTTTGAGTTCTCAACAATGCGAATCGCTTTATCAAAGTCGGCCTCATCGTCCACATAAACGTGGCAATTGCCATCTAAATGCTTAATCACTGGAATGCGCGCATCGTTAGAAATGCGCTCAATGAGCCCTTTGCCCCCACGTGGCACAATCACATCCACAAAATCTTTCATGGTGATGAGTTCGCCCACCGCTGCGCGGTCTGTGGTTTCAATCACTTGCACAGCCGATTGCGGTAATCCAGCCGCCGCTAAGCCTTCATGCACTAATTTCGCCAAGGCTTGGTTGCAGTGAATGGCCTCTGAGCCACCACGTAAAATCGTGGCATTGCCAGATTTGATGCACAACCCAGCCGCATCTACCGTTACATTTGGACGTGCTTCGTAAATAATACCAATCACGCCAAGTGGTACGCGCATTTTGCCGATTTGGATGCCAGAGGGGCGGTATTTCATATCGCTAACTTCGCCAATTGGATCATCGAGGCTAGCAATTTGTTGCAAGCCTTCCGCCATGGTGGCGATTGATTTCTCTGTAATGGTCAGGCGGTCTAGCATTGCGGCTTCCATGCCCGCAGCTTTGGCCGCAGCTAGGTCTTGTTGGTTGGCGGCAAGCAGGGCATCTTTTTCACGCAAGATAGCCTTGGCGATGGTGGTGAGTGCTAAATTTTTTGTATTGGTTTCAGCTTTTGCCATGGCGCGTGAAGCGCTGCGCGCTTCAACCCCAACATTGTGCATATACGATTTAATATCCATCAGTGATCCTAACCTTCTTTTTAGAGGCTTCTGGCGCTAGTGCCAATTCTAGCCAACCCAAAGCATAATCTTGAAATTTCTAGCCAAGCATCACCTTGCATCATGCCTTTTGCCGTTTTATCAATATCGGCGAGCTTAAGCAGTGCGGCTTGTAATTGTTTTAAGCTTAATCGCCCGACCGCTTGCTTGGCAAGCGCTTGTTTTGGGCCAAACACTTTGGCTTGCACCATAGCACTATTTAAGTTTTCGCCACGCGCTTCGGCCTGTTTGATTTTGACTAAGGGTGTAATCGCCCAAATAAGGGGATTCATCACGGCAACCGGTTTTGCGCCTTCATCTTTAAGGCCTTCTAAAATCCGCACGGTGCGACCAACATCGCCCGATAACACAGCCTCGCCAAGTTGAACAGCGTCAAAGCGCGAAACATTGAGTACGGCAGCACGGACATCATCCCCGGCAATTGCGCCAGCAGGGTAAAGTAAGCCTAGCTTCTGAATTTCTTGATGCGCGGCAAGTAAATTGCCTTCCACTTGGTTCGCCATGAAGGTTAAAGTCTCTGCATCGGTACTTTGCTTTTGTAAAGCTAAGCGCGTCGCAATCCATTGGGGCAATTGGGCTGGACCAACTTCACGCAGTTCGATAAAGACGCTGTTTTGTTGCAACGCTGAGTACCAAGCACTTTTAGCATCGCGCCAATCAATGGCTGGCAAAATAATGACGGTGACCGTATCAGACAAAGCTTCAGACGCTAAGGCTTGAAGCGCTTTACTGCCATCAAGGCCAGGTTTGCCTGTGGGAATATTAATTTCAAGCAAGCGTAGGCTCGCAAACAATGACATGGCTTGGCCGAACTCAGCGATTTGCGCCCAATTAAAATAACGGTCTGAGGTTAAACTAGTGCGCTCATCAAAGCCTAACTCACGCGCTTTGGCTCGAATGGTGTCTAAACATTCGCGTTGTGATAAAGGCTCATCTCCTGTGAGCACATAGAGCGGTTTTAGGCCGCTGCTGAGGTGTTGGGAGAGTTGTTGAGGCGCCAAATTCATATTTGAACGATGAAGGCATTTAGCCTATTTCAAAGCCTTGGCTTTAGGTTTTTGTGCGACCAGGCGACGCATCAGCTCTCTTGTTGCATCGCGGCGCATGTCTTCATAAAGCATGGCTTCTTCGTAAGATTTGGCGAGTAACTCGGTATCTAAATATGAAAAATCACGACGACTTTCGATCATTTGCTCTTGGCCCCAAAGCTCTTCAGACGCATCACGCAAGCGAAATTTTATGCGATAGAATAATTCAAACTCACGCACAGAGCCCGAGCCACCCAATGAAAGAATGCGTTTTTCGACGCCATCGCTCATCAAATCCAACATTATCTCAGCTTCTTCAGGCTCTTTGACAATGGTCACGCCATTGGTTTTAAGTGCGCTGATTAAGTCTTTTGAAATGCTAGCTGAGCCTTTTATATAGAGATTGTTGAATGCTAAATCAGCTACGCCTCGCATGTGAAACCCACAGGCTGCGATAACAAAAGCTAGCATTAAGATGGTTAAACGGCGAGCGATGTAGCGATGCATCATTACCCCACAACAATATTGACGAGTTTATTTGGTACCACGATGATTTTACGCACAGTAGAGCCATCTTCTAAATATTTCTGCACAAAAGGCTGCGCAATTGCATGCTGTTCAATAGCCTCTTTTGCCATGGTTTTAGTAACGGTAATACTACCGCGCAATTTGCCATTCACTTGAACCACTAACTCCACTTCATCTTGCACCATGGCAGAATGATCTGCGCTTGGCCATGCGGCATTTTCAATGACACCATCTTTACGTAGCTTAGCCCACAATGCTTGGCAGATATGCGGCACGATAGGCGATAGGAGCAAAGTAACATTCTCAAGCACTTCTTGGCGCACGCTTCGCGTTATCGCATCGTCACCCTCTACTTTGCCATAAGCATTCATGAGTTCCATTACTGCGGCAATAGCAGTATTGAAAGTTTGGCGTCGGCCGTAGTCGTCAGTAATTTTCTCAATGGTTTGATGTAATTGGCGGCGTAAGGTTTTGAGTTCTGCGCCTAGCTCTGTATTGCTTTCGCCAGCTTTGTAAGCGGCGACTTCGCCAGTTTCTAAATGGGTTGCCGCGAACGTCCATAAGCGACGCAAGAAACGATGTGCACCTTCCACGCCACTATCTGCCCACTCCAAGCTTTGCTCTGGTGGCGCGGCAAACATCATAAATAAACGAGCAGTATCAGCGCCGTAAGTGTCGATAAGCGCTTTAGGGTCAACGGTGTTGCCCTTAGATTTACTCATCTTAGTGCCTTCTTTAAGCACCATGCCTTGGGTGAGTAAATTGGTGAATGGCTCATCATTTTTGAGTAAACCAACATCACGCATTAATTTATTAAAGAAGCGCGCATAAAGTAAATGCAAAATTGCGTGCTCAATACCGCCAATATATTGGTCAACAGGCAACCAATAGTGAGCGCGTTCATCGACCATGCCAGTATGGCAATCAAAACTTGCGTAGCGTGCGAAATACCATGATGACTCAAAGAAGGTATCCATGGTGTCGGTTTCGCGGGTGGCTTTGCCACCGCAAGCTGGACACGTCGTTTCGTAGAAACTAGGGTCTTTTTTAATGGGCGAACCAACGCCGTCAATCACCACGTCTTCTGGTAAGCGCACAGGCAACTGGTCTGCAGGCACAGGCACTTCGCCACAGCTAGCGCAATGCACGATAGGAATCGGACAGCCCCAATAGCGTTGGCGTGAAACACCCCAGTCGCGCAAACGATATTGCGTGCGGCGTTTGCCTAAGCTCTTTGCGCTAAGTGCTTCAGCGATTTGGCTAGATGCCGCATCAAAATCTAGGCCATCAAATGCGCCAGAATTCAATAACACGCCATGCTCTGTGAAAGCGGCAGTCAGTGGCAAATCAAGCTCGGCATTTTGCGGCTTAATCACAGCCTTGATTGGCAAACTGTATTTATTTGCAAACTCAAAATCGCGCTCATCATGCGCTGGCACAGCCATCACCGCGCCTTCGCCGTAGCTAATGAGCACGTAGTTTGCCACCCAAACAGGCAGTTGCTCACCGGTGAGTGGATGTTGAACAAATAAGTCTGTTGCCATGCCTTTTTTCTCGGCAGTGGCCATGTCCGCCTCAGCCACGCTACCCATTTTGCATTCTTGAATGAAGGCTTGTAACGCAGGGTTGTTTTCTGCCGCTTGGGTTGCAAGGGCATGCTCTGCCGCAACCGCTACATAAGTTGCGCCCATGAGCGTGTCAGGACGGGTGGTGTAAACCTTAAGATTGCCCACGCCGTCAACAATAGGAAACTCGACCTCACAGCCATAGCTTTTGCCTATCCAATTGCGTTGCATGGTTTTAACTTGTTCAGGCCAGCCCTCAAGTTTATCGAGGTCAGCTAACAACTCATCGGCATATGCCGTAATTTTCATGAAGTATTGTGGAATCTCGCGTTTTTCAACCACAGCACCAGAGCGCCAGCCCTTGCCATCAATCACTTGCTCATTGGCAAGCACGGTTTGATCAACGGGGTCCCAATTCACCGTGGCGGTTTTTTTGTAGATGAGGCCTTTTTTGAAAAGCTCAGTAAATAGCCATTGCTCCCAGCGGTAATACGCTGGCGTGCAAGTGGCGATTTCTCTATCCCACGAAATGCCCAAGCCCAAAGACTTGAGCTGCTCTTTCATGTGCTCGATATTGCTATACGTCCAGCCAGCAGGCGCCACATTGTTTTTAATCGCCGCATTTTCAGCAGGCAAGCCAAAAGCATCCCAGCCCATCGGTTGCATCACATTAAAGCCACGCATGCGGTGGAAACGGCTCATTACATCGCCAATCGTGTAATTGCGCACATGCCCCATGTGCAAACGACCACTTGGATAAGGGAACATGGATAAACAATAATACTTATGCTTACCGCTCTTTTCAGTCGCCTTAAAAGTTTGATTGGTTTCCCAATATTGCTGGGCGCGCTCTTCGATTTCTTTAAATGGATACTGCTGTTGCATGGCAAATATTTTTGTGTAGAAAAGTAAGCTTGAATTATACCTTGAAGCCAAAGGCATGTGCGGATGCATCAGGGAATTGCTGTGAGGTTGCAGACAATAAAAAAGCCATCCGAGGATGGCTTTGTGCAGTATTTTTTCTTAAACGTTAAATCTAAAGTGCATCACATCGCCATCTTGCACGATATATTCTTTGCCTTCTAAGCGCATTTTTCCGGCTTCTTTTGCGCCTTGTTCACCTTTGTGGGCAACAAATTCGTTAAAGGCAATCACTTCGGCGCGGATGAAGCCACGCTCAAAATCGGTATGAATCACGCCGGCGGCTTGTGGGGCAGTTGAGCCTTTGCGGACTGTCCAGGCGCGGACTTCTTTGACGCCTGCGGTGAAGTAGGTTTCTAAGCCGAGTAGGGTGTATGCGGCACGAACCACGCGGTCTAAGCCTGGCTCGGCTAGGCCTAGTTCTTCTAAGAATAAAACTTTATCATCATCTTCTAGGTCTGAGATTTCTGCTTCAATTTTTGCGCAGATGCTTACGACTGGTGAGCCTTCTTTTTTGCCTAACTCAACGATTGAATGAAGGAGTGGATTGTTGCTAAAGCCTTTTTCATCGACGTTGGCGATGTACATCACTGGCTTAACCGTAATGAGGCAAAGTGGCTTGAGTAGGTCGAGTTCGTCAGCATCTAAGCCTAGTGTGCGCACTGCTTTGCCTTCGTCCAGCCCTTTTTGTACTTTGACTAATACGGCACAAAGGGCAATCGCTTCTTTGTCGCCTGATTTTGCTTTTTTGCTTTCGCGTTGAACCGTTTTATCAACAGTTTCCATGTCTGCCAGCGCAAGTTCTGTATTGATGGTTTCCACGTCTGAAAGCGGATCAATTTTATTGGCAACATGCACGACGTTAGCATCATTAAAACAGCGTACCACGTGAGCAATGGCGTCGGTTTCGCGGATGTTGGCCAAGAACTTGTTCCCAAGACCTTCACCTTTAGACGCGCCAGCCACCAAGCCTGCGATGTCCACAAACTCAACAATCGCTGGTTGTACCTTTTGCGGATTGACGATGGCAATGAGGGGTTTTAAGCGTGGGTCAGGCACTTCAACAATGCCGACGTTAGGCTCGATGGTGCAAAACGGGTAGTTTTCTGCCGCGATGCCTGCTTTGGTAATGGCATTGAAGAGTGTAGATTTACCTACATTTGGTAGGCCGACAATTCCGCATTTCATAATTTTTCCTGTTCAGTCAATTCGTCACTAATTTTTAGTATGCAATTTTAACATTGCGGCTTCAAATTCGCCTTTTAATAACAAAGGAAGCAGTGTCGTGCTTTGGTCTATATTTTCTTCTATTGCGCGCATTTCATCGCGACTTGGGTCGTGCAATACAAAATTTGCCACCTCATTTTTATCGCCTGGATGGCCAATGCCTAAACGTAAGCGCCAAAAATCAGGGGTGCCCAGTTGTGCGGCAATATCTTTCAGGCCGTTATGCCCGCCATGCCCGCCACCTTTTTTTAGTTTTACCGTGTCAGGTGGTAAATCTAATTCGTCATGCACCACTAAAACAGACTCAGGGGCAATTTTGTAAAACTTAGCCAGCGCAGACACCGCGCGTCCGCTGGCATTCATAAAGGTTGTTGGTTTAAGCAGCCAAGCTTCATCATCGCTGGATTTTAAGCGGCCAGCATGACCAAAAAACTTGGCTTCAAGGCTGAGCTTGCTTCCTGTTTCTGCGCAGATTTGATCGACCCACCAAAAGCCTGCGTTGTGGCGAGTGGATTCGTATTGGGCACCTGGATTGCCTAGTCCAACGATTAGTTTGATTTGACTCATAGCCTATTGTCGCTCATTCAGCCTAAAATAATTTCAAAGCCTGAAAATAATAACGCGCGTTCCGGAAAACCGAAACGCGCGTTTTAGAGGGCAATCACGCCAGCGATTAAGCTGCTGGCGTTGCTTCCGCTGTTTCATCAGTTGCTGCAGCAACACCACCGCGAGTTTTCGCGATACTTGCAACAGCAACGTCAGCGCCGTGTGCTAATTGAACGAAATCAACACCCTTAGGCAATTTGATTTCTGACAAGTGAACTGAATGACCCATTTCAAGGGCAGCCAAATCAACCTCGATAAACTCTGGCAAGTCTTTTGCCAAGCAGCTTACGTCAGCTTCTGTCGCAATGTGAGCAACGATACCGCCGCCCACTTTTACGCCTGGCGCGATGTCCGCGTTAATGAAGTGCAATGGCACTTTAACGTGAATTTTTTCTGTTGCGCTAACACGTTGAAAGTCCACGTGTTGAATAGTGTTGCGAACTGGATGCATTTGGTAGTCACGTAATAATACGGACTCTTTTTTGCCATCTAAGTTAAGCGTCAAGATAGAAGCATGGAATGCTTCATGGCGGAATTCCATGAACAATGCTTTCATATCAAATTCAATGCTTACTGCGTCTTTGCCTGCACCATAAACCACACCTGGTACTTTAGCTGTACGGCGAAGACGGCGGCTCGCACCCGTTCCTTTCGCTTCACGTGTAACTGCTGAAATTTCAATAGCCATTTTTACTACTCCTAAATTTAACCAAAAAAAGCTTTTGGCTTTTAAAAAACTGTTATCCGCGACCAGATAACAGGGGGTGATGTGCTTGTTGCCAAGTGCATCGAAACTTTACTTAATCGTCAAATAATGAGCTGACAGAGTCTTCATTGCTAATGCGGCGGATGGTTTCTGCCATCAACTCACCTACGCTTAATTGACGTATCTTTTTGCATGCAACCGCATTTTCGCGCAGTGGTATGGTGTCTGTAACAACTAGCTCATCAAGCTCTGAAGCGCTAATGCGATCAATGGCCGTTCCTGAAAGCACGGGATGCGTGCAGTAGGCCAGCACTTTGAGTGCGCCTTTTTTCTTAAGCGCTGCTGCCGCTTCACAAAGCGTATTGGCAGTGTCAACCATATCATCCATGATAATGCAGGTACGACCAGCAACATCACCAATAATATTCATTACCTTCGCCACATTGGCTTTAGGACGACGTTTGTCGATAATCGCCAAATCTGAACCCATTTGCTTAGCAAGCGCACGTGCGCGAACTACGCCACCCACATCTGGCGAAACAATTACTAAATCATGGTGATTTTTTTTTGTCAGATCATCTAGCAACACAGGTGATGCGTAGATATTGTCTACCGGAATTTCAAAGAATCCTTGAATTTGATCGGAGTGTAAATCCATGGTCAGCAAGCGGTTTACACCAACACTCGTGAGCATATTGGCCACCACTTTTGCAGTAATTGCAACGCGGGCAGAGCGTGGGCGACGATCTTGTCGTGAATAACCAAAATAAGGAATGGCTGCAGTTATGCGACCTGCAGATGCACGACGAAGCGCGTCAACCATGACCATGACTTCCATCAATGTGTCATTGGTTGGAGTGCAAGTTGATTGCAACACGAACACGTCTTTGCCACGCACGTTATCTTGCAATTCAACCATGACTTCGCCATCGCTAAAACGATCAACTGTCGCACGTCCAAGTTCCAGGCCTAAATGTTTAGCCACTTTTTTGGCAAGTTTAGGATTGGCAGTGCCTGTAAACACCATCATGTCGCCTTTGGCCACAGTGGATTCCTTTAAGCTATTAAAACAAAAAAAGCGTGTAATGCTACACGCTCCGTCTTACAAAATACTGGCTGGGGAAGAAGGATTCGAACCTTCGCATGCCGGAATCAAAATCCGGTGCCTTAAC
>CAMCTR010000008.1 GCA_945878605.1 Candidatus Methylopumilus universalis
TATCATTTTGGCAGGATGGTCAGTGCCGTTGAGCGACGCACATTGTTCGCGCCAATTCTTCTCCATCATGATGGGGAGTCTGTGTATTACTACATTCAAGAAGCTACCAACCACAAGGCCAAATAGGCTGGCGATAATGATTAAAATGGTTGAATTTTGTTGGATAAGTGCAATCAATTCAGTCATGAGTTTATTCTTTGGTTAAATGGTTGATGTTGATGCGTAGCATATTCGCATTGAACATTGTTCTGAGCAAATTTTTGACATCCTCCTCGTCATAAATGACGAAGATTACTCCGTCTATGCATATTCATGCTTAGTCTCCTCTGTGGGTTCCTGCTTCATTGTGCGGTCTTTTTGCACCGTCACTCTCACGTCTCCACTTTACGCTTTAGGGCTTAGTGCGTCGGTGAAGACCTTTACGGTCTAAATGGCAAGGTTTTACGCGCCAACTGATAAATAATCTGCGCTATTGAAATGCAAAAATTAGTCACCAATATATAATTAGTAAAATAGCTGTTAGGAAAAGATTGTATGCGTCCCGAGTCAAATTTAGAAGCCTCAATATTAGAAATGGATGAAACCCAAGTGGAAGCTTGGACGAAGCCTGTTGTCTGCCGCGTAGAGGTGGATTTGCCTAATTGGATGGCGGAACTAACGGGCTATAAAAACTGGGAAGTATTTAACGAAGAAGAAACTGATGACTACATGAGTTATGCAATGCGCTTAGGCCGTCAAGAAGCTGAAGTAACTTTGTATCAAAGCGGTTATGCGGTTGTAGATGTGGACGGTGAGTCGTTATTTAACGGTACGCTCACTAATGGCATGAATGCTTGCGCGCAGTTGACTTACTTCAACCCAGAAAATGGCGAGCAGATTACCTTTAATTAATAGGTCCTAGTGACTGCAAACTCTGCTAAATCAATCAGTGCCTTGTGTTGCGCAGTTTTGGGTAAATGAGTAATCGCTAGGCATGCAAGCTTCGCCTCTTGTTTCGCAACGTTTGTGACATATTCTAATGCGCCTGTATCTTTAACGGCTTTTATCACAGCTGGTAAATCTTCTAAACCGCCTTGTTCAATCGCATTTCGAATAAGATTGCGTTGCGTTTCGTTGCCATTTCTCATTGCATAAAGTAAGGGTAGTGTTGGTTTTCCTTCTGCGATGTCATCACCAAGGTTCTTGCCAATATCTTCGCTCTCTCCGCTTAAATCAAGCACATCATCAATGAGTTGGAAAGCCGTTCCTAGGCGCATACCGTATTCGGCCATGGCTTGCTCATCTTTTTCGGATGCCCTACAAATCACAGCGCCTAGCCTAGTAGCGGCTTCAAACAATTTAGCGGTTTTGTAATGAATGACATGGAGGTAATCTGCATCACTAATATCAGCATCATTGATATTGAGAAGTTGCAGAACTTCCCCTTCGGCAATAATGTTGGTCGCTTCAGCCAAAATATCCATCACACGCATATTTTGGATGCTCACCATCATTTGGAAGGCGCGCGAATAAACAAAGTCCCCAACTAATACGCTGGCGGCATTGCCAAAAAGGGTGTTGGCAGTAGCTCGGCCTCTGCGCATTGCGGACCCATCAACAACATCGTCATGTAATAAGGTTGCTGTGTGGATGAACTCTACCACTGCAGAAAGTGTGTGGTGGTGGGGCTCTATTTTGCCGAAGACGCCTGCAGACAAAATAACCAAGGCAGGACGCAAGCGTTTTCCACCGCTATTGATAATGTAATCAGCAACTTGATTAATGAGGACGACTTCAGAATGCAGTGATTTTCGAATGACGTCATCGACGGTACGCATATCTTCTGCAATGCTTGATTGAATAAGGGAGAGTGACACTTGATGCTACCAATAAAATTTGTAACAATTCTAGCATTTATAACAGAATGTTTGCCGCACTTTTTGTCTGTCAAAAGTACTAAAAACTAAGCAATATCGTTACTTAAGATAAAATAACGCACTTGCATCTATTTTGCCGCTCAAGGTTTTTTAGTTAAAGCCTATTATGTATTTGCTTAAGTACGAATTTTACGTATAATGCGCAGTCCATTTGAATGCGTAGCAAACGAGGCTTAATTATGTATGCAGTCATCAAGACTGGCGGTAAACAGTACCGCGTAACTCCTGGCCTAAGGCTTAAGGTAGAAAAATTAACGGGTGACGTTGGTAGCGACGTTACTATCGATCAAGTATTAGTGTTGGCTGATGGTGAGAATGTTACTATTGGTGCTCCATTAATCGCTGGCGCTAGCGTAACAGCTAAAGTGTTATCGCACGGTCGTGGCGACAAGGTAATGATTTTCAAATTCCGTCGTCGTAAACACTACCGTAAGACACAAGGTCATCGTCAAAGCTATACAGAAATCCAAATTGCAGATTTCGGTGGCGCTTCAACTAAACCAGCAAAAGCTAAAGCTGCAAAAGCTAAAGCTGCTGAATAAGGAGTAAAAAATGGCACATAAGAAAGCTGGCGGGAGTTCCCGTAACGGTCGTGATTCACACTCCCAACGATTAGGTGTTAAAGCCTTTGGTGAGCAAGAAGTCTCAGCTGGTAGCATCATTGTTCGTCAACGTGGTACACGTATGCACGCTGGTGAAAATGTAGGCATGGGTAAAGACCACACATTATTTGCAAAAGTAGATGGTAAAGTTGCTTTTGCAATTAAAGGTTCGCTGCGTCGTAAGATGGTAAGTATCATCCCTCTTTAAATGCTAGCTAGCATTATAAAAAGCCCTATCGCTTGGTAGGGCTTTTTGTTTTATATGGGACTAACTTGGCGGTATGATACGGTTAGCTCTAAATGGATTTTTAGCTTGAGTTCCAATGCTGAGTCCAAAGTATGATATCAATTGTGCGGTGACTAATGAAATTTATAGATGAAGCCACCATTAAGCTTTTTGCTGGTGATGGCGGTAACGGTGTAGCGACTTTCCGTCGTGAAAAATACGAGCCTATGGGCGGACCAAATGGCGGCGATGGTGGCCATGGTGGTTCAGTGCACTTTGAAGCCGACCGCAACATTAATACATTGGTCGATTATCGCTACACCCGTAGTTTCCGTGCACAGCGTGGTGAAAATGGCCGTGGCTCTGACTGTTACGGCGCTGGCGGTGATGACATGGTTTTACGTGTGCCTGTAGGAACCGTCATCAGTGAAAAAGCATCAGGCCAAACTTTGATCGATTTGGCTGAGCATGGGCAACGCGCCATGTTGGCCAAGGGCGGTAAAGGCGGTTTGGGAAACATTCACTTCAAGTCCAGTCTAAATCGTTCACCGCGCCAATGTACAAAAGGTGAGCCAGGTGAAGAAATTGAACTTTATTTAGAGCTAAAAGTGTTGGCGGACGTTGGCTTACTGGGTATGCCAAACGCAGGAAAATCCACCTTTATTCGCTCTGTTTCAGCAGCAAAACCAAAAGTCGCAGACTATCCATTTACCACATTGCATCCTAATTTAGGTGTGGTGCGTGTTGACACCAATCGCAGTTTTGTCATCGCTGATATTCCTGGCTTGATTGAAGGTGCCGCTGAAGGCGCAGGCCTTGGTCACCAATTCTTACGGCATTTGGCACGTACGCGTTTGTTACTCCATATTGTGGATTTAGCACCCTATGATGAGGCGATTGATCCCGTTGCTGAAGCGAAAGCGATTGTAGAAGAGCTTCGTAAATATGATGAAGATCTTTATAACAAGCCACGTTGGTTGGTTTTGAATAAAGTCGACATGCTAGAAAACTCAGCTGAAAAAGTAACGGAGTTTGTAAAAGCTTATGGTTGGAAAGGTCGTACTTTCGCCACTTCGGCAATAAGTGGTGGGGGGTGTAAAGAACTAGTTTACGCGATCATGGAGCATGTGGAAGAAGTAAGTGCTAAAGCGCGTGAAGAGGAAGATGCGGAGCAAGCAAAATTAGCCGCAGAAAAATTAGCGCGTAAAGAAGCAGCAGCATTAATGAGAGCTGAAAGCGCAGAATAAAGTTTGAGTGAGATGAAATCATTATTAGCTGACGCAAAATGTATTGTGATTAAGGTGGGTTCTAGCCTAGTCACTAACAATGGCGAGGGTCTAGACCAAAAAGCGATTGCTGCTTGGGCGGCTCAAATCGCCCATTTGGCACATCCTACTAATAACGATATTCAAGCAAGAAAAGTGGTGTTGGTTTCTAGTGGCGCAGTAGCTGAAGGCATGCAGCGCTTGGGTTGGAAAAAGCGCCCAACAGCGGTGAATGAGTTGCAAGCGGCTGCGGCCGTTGGACAAATGGGCTTGGTGCAAATGTACGAATCGTGCTTTGCAGAGCACGCATTGCACACAGCGCAAGTCTTACTCACGCATGATGATTTGGCTGACCGTAAGCGGTACCTCAATGCGCGCAGTACTTTGCGCACTTTGCTAGATTTTGGTGTGATTCCTATCATTAATGAGAACGATACTGTTGTCACCGATGAGATACGTTTTGGTGATAACGATACCTTAGCTGCTTTGGTGGCGAATCTCATCGAAGCGGATGCTTTGGTTATTTTGACTGACCAAGCTGGCCTTTATTCATCTGACCCACGCAAACATCATGATGCCAAGTTTATTCAGCACGCAATAGCAGGCGATCAAGCGTTAGAGCAAATGGCTGGCGGCGCGGGGAGTAGTGTAGGCACTGGTGGTATGTTGACTAAGATTTTAGCGGCTAAGCGTGCTGCGCGCAGTGGCGCGCATACGATTATTGCATCTGGCCGTGAAAAAGAAGTGCTTGTTAAGTTGGCTTCTGGTGAAATTATAGGAACGCATCTCCGCACAGAACAAGGCAAAATGCTTGCTAAGAAGCAGTGGATGGCTGACCATTTGCGTGTTTCTGGCCAAGTAAAACTCGATGCTGGCGCGGCGAAAGTATTACGGACGGATGGCAAAAGTTTATTGCCAGTTGGCGTTGTAGCAGTTGAAGGCAGTTTTGAGCGTGGCGATGTTGTGGCTTGTCTAGATGAACAAGGCAAAGAAATCGCGCGCGGTCTAGTGAATTATTCTTCGGCTGAAACGGCACGAATTTTGCGTCAGCCGAGCAGTGAGATTGCATCCATTTTGGGTTATGTGGATGAAGCTGAGTTGATTCACCGAGATAACCTAATCCTTTTGTAAGATTTACTTTTATGTACTGGGGCAACCATGACTAAAACATCACCAAAAGTAGCCATCATTATGGGATCGGACAGCGATTGGCCAACCATGAAATTGGCCGCGCAAATGTTAGCAGATTTCGGTGTGCCGTATGAAGCACAAGTGGTTTCTGCGCATCGCACACCAGACTTGATGTTTGAATTTGCCGAGACGGCCGCCGCAAAAGGCATCCAAGTGATTATCGCTGGAGCAGGCGGCGCAGCACATTTGCCGGGAATGGTCGCAGCCAAGACTACATTGCCTGTTTTAGGCGTTCCTGTTGCGAGTAAACACTTACAAGGTAACGACTCTTTGCTCTCTATTGTGCAAATGCCAAAAGGTATTCCAGTCGCTACTTTTGCGATTGGTGAGGCCGGCGCAACAAATGCCGGCTTGTTCGCCGTGTCTATTTTGGCGAATGGGGATTCAGCACTCTCTAAAAAACTACAAGATTTTCGTGCGGCGCAAACCGCTAAAGTATTGAACATGACATTAACGGAGCAACCTTGATTCCTAACATGATCCTTCCTCCAGCAATGCTTGGCATGATGGGTGGTGGCCAGCTTGGTCGCTTTTTTGTGATTGCTGCACACGAAATGGGCTATCGCGTTACCGTGCTAGACCCAGATAAAAATAGTCCTGCAGGCAAGGTTGCCGATGTCCATTTATGCGTAGCTTATGATGATGCGTCCGCATTAAAAACCATGGCAGAAACCTGCCAAGCGATTACTACCGAATTTGAAAACGTCCCTGCTAGGGCATTAGAAACTTTGGCGCAGACACTTACTGTGCGCCCTTCTGCCAAGGCGGTTTCAATTGCACAACATCGCGTATTAGAAAAACAATTTATCCGTGATGCGGGGATTCCAGTTGCGCCATTTGTCGTGGTGAATGCGGCATCAGATCTACCTGTGGATGGTGAAGCCATTTATCCAGCTATTTTGAAAGTTGCACGTTTTGGCTATGACGGCAAAGGCCAAACGCGTGTAACCAATAAAGCACAAGCGCAAGTGGCTTTTGAAGCCTTCAAAGGCGAACAATGCGTATTAGAAAAAATGTTGAGTTTGGATTACGAAGTTTCGGTTGTCTTAGCTCGCGATGCTGAAGGTAACGTTGCTGCTTATCCATTGGCTGAGAATAGTCATTTAAATGGCATTTTGGATGTCAGCATAGTGCCAGCACGAGCGCCGAAAGCGATTCAAGACCAAGCACGGCAATTGGCGATTAAGATTGCTGAGAAGTTAGATTATGTTGGCGTTCTCGCTGTTGAGTTTTTCGTGAGCAATGGCAAATTACTTGCTAATGAAATGGCGCCACGCCCTCACAACTCAGGGCATTACACGATTGATGCGAACGTTACCAATCAATTTGAGCAGCAGCTGCGCACTCTAGTTGGCTTGCCTTTGGGTGATAGTCGTTTGCATAGCCAAGCTGTGATGGTGAATATTCTTGGCGACATTTGGAAAAATGGGGCTGAACCAGCTTGGGACAAAGTTTTTGCACGCTCAGAGTTAAAACTACATTTATATGGCAAACATGAGCCGCGTCCAGGCCGTAAGATGGGCCACTATACTGTTATTGGCGCAGATCAAGAGACCGTGATTGTGAACGCGATTAAAGCGCGTGAAGAGTTAGGGATTGGTTAACTTGTAAGTATCAAGTTAAAGACAATAAAAAGCCGAACTTAATGTCCGGCTTTTTCGTTTGGTACTTATTAAAACAAGACTGATTAAGCCATCGCCTTAATTGAAGCGTTCAAACGGCTCTTATGACGAGCAGCTTTATTCTTGTGAATAATGTTCTTGTCTGCAATGCGATCAATAACACTGACATTTTCAGAGTATGCAACTTGAGCTGCACCTTTGTCCCCAGCTTCTACCGCTTTGATGATCTTTTTGATCGCGGTGCGCAAAGTAGAACGCAAGCTGGCGTTATGGGCGCGTTGCTTAACTGCCTGACGAGCACGTTTTCTTGCCTGCGCGGTATTAGCCATGAATTTTCCTAATTAACAAAATACGAAGCCAAGCATTTTATCCCTTTCTTTAGGCTTTTGCAAGGTCTTGTCAGCGTTAAATTACGCTTATTTGCAATAATATCGCTGTGAGTGATTTGGTTAAGAGGGGCCTGTAAGCAATTGCGTTCGGGGTTATAGCCTCGCTCATGCTAAAATATGCCTTAATTTCAACCCTATTTTACACGACAACATATCCTCGCATGAATCTGCTTAAAACACTTGCCACCGTTGGGAGCATGACATTCCTCTCACGCATCTTAGGTTTCGTCCGCGATACCTTGATTGCGCGTGTGTTTGGGGCGGGTGTTGAGACCGACGCTTTTTTTGTTGCGTTTAAAATCCCTAACCTATTGCGCCGTATTTCAGCTGAAGGCGCATTCTCTCAAGCATTTGTGCCGATTTTGGCTGAATACAAAAAACAGCGCAGTGTTGATGAAACCAAAGCGCTAATTAACCATGTGGCGACTTTGCTTGGCCTGTTTTTAGTGGTCATTACTATTTTAGGCATGCTCGCCGCGCCTTGGGTGGTGCAAGTCAGCGCCCCAGGTTTTGCGGCTGATAAGGCTAAATTTGATTTAACGGTTGATTTGCTTCGTATTACCTTCCCTTACATTTTCTTTATTTCATTGGTGTCGCTTGCTGGTGGTGTGCTTAATACTTACGGCAACTTTAGCGTGCCAGCCATGACGCCCGTTTGGCTCAATCTTTCATTTATTGCTGCAGTCTTGTTTGTTGCCCCCTATTTTGAGCACTCAGTCATGGTGCTTGGCTGGGCCGTGTTCGCTGGAGGTGTTGCGCAGCTGGTTTATCAACTCCCTTATTTACGCAAGCTAGGCTTAGTACCAAGGTTTGAGATTAACCTAAAAGATGAAGGGGTTTGGCGCATCCTTAAGCTCATGGGCCCGGCGATTTTTGGAGTTTCTATCGCGCAAATTTCACTTCTAATTAACACGATTTTTGCTTCATTCTTGGCAACAGGCAGTGTTTCTTGGCTTTACTATGCTGACCGTTTAATGGAATTTCCTACGGGTGTTTTAGGCGTGGCGCTTGGTACTATTTTGTTGCCTAGCCTAGCTAAAAGTTATGCGGATAAAGCGGATGGTGAATATTCTCAGGTCTTAGATTGGGGTCTGCGCCTGACCTTCATCCTCGCATTACCAGCGGCGGTCGCTTTGGCAGTTCTCTCAGTGCCCCTTGTGACAGGTTTATTTCACTATGGCGCATTTAGTGTGCTGGATGTAGAAATGACGTGCCAAGCCTTGATGGCTTATAGCCTTGGCTTGCTTGGCCTGATTTTGGTGAAGGTGCTTGCGCCAGCGTTTTACTCACGCCAGAACATTAAAACGCCAGTCAAAATCGCCTTGTTTACCTTGGTCTCAACACAGCTCATGAACCTAGCCTTTATCGGCCCCTTCAAGCACGCCGGCTTAGCTTTGGCGATTGGCATTGGCGCTTGTATGAACGCAGGGTTGCTCTATTTTTATTTGCGTAAAGCGGGCGTGTTTAGGCCACAAGCTGGTTGGTATGCCTTTATGGCAAAACTTGCCTTAGCGGTTGGCGCGATGGCGCTTGTTTTACATTTTGCCGCGGGGCCTGACGCCACTTGGATGACGTATAAACTGGTACCGAAGCTACTGCATTTATTGGTCTTGCTTGTACTTGGCTCAGTCACCTATTTCTTAGTGCTATGGGCGTTAGGCATACGCGTTAGAGACTTTATGAAGCGGGCAGTGATTTAGTCCTTATGCAAATCCTTAGACATTTCCCAAGTGAGAATAGTCAGCCATGCGCATTAGCGATTGGTAATTTTGATGGCGTGCATTTAGGGCACCAAGCTTTGCTTAAAGAGCTTAAATCTGTTGCAAGTACACAATTATTACAAACGGCTGTGATGACATTTGAACCGCACCCGCGCGAGTTTTTCAGCCCAGAAAAAGCGCCAGCGAGGCTTGCCTCGCTAAGGGAAAAGTTAGAGCGATTTGCAGATACTGGCGTTGATGTTGTGTATTTATGCCGATTTAATCAGCGCTTTGCCAGCTTAAGTAGTGATGCGTTTATTCAAGATGTTTTGATTAAATCGCTGAACGCCAAAATTATTTTAGTTGGTGAAGACTTTAGATTCGGCGCGGGTCGCCGTGGTGGTGTGGTGGATATTGCCAATGCGGGCCTTGAGCTCATTAGCTTGCCGCAAGTAAATTTAAGTGATGCAGATTTGCAAGCCCTTGGTGATAGTGAACGTGTTTCAAGCACTCGCGTGAGAAATGCACTTGAGACCGGACGGCTTGATGTCGCCAAAAATCTACTTGATCGCCCTTATAGTATCAGCGGAAAAGTGATTCATGGCGCGCAATTAGGTCGAAAACTAGGATTCCCGACTGCAAATGTGCATATGCGCCACGAACGACCTGCCTTAACGGGCGTGTATGCAGTAAAATTAGACGGATTAAAGGGCGTGGCTAATTTAGGCGTTAGGCCAACCATTGCTGGCGTGCCTAAGTTATTGTTAGAAGTTCACTTATTTGATTTTGATGGGGATTTGTACGATAAGCATGTGCATGTTGAGTTTTACCATAAAATTCGAGATGAAATGAAATTTGACGGTTTGGATGCACTCAAAGCCCAAATCGCAAAAGACGCGCAAGTTGCGCAACATTTTTTCAAATAAAAATTTAGATAATTAAAAGCAAAAGACCGAAAGTTTGGAATGACTGAAGATTCAAAACAAGACTCGAAATATAAGCTCAATCTGCCTGAAACAGCCTTCCCTATGCGTGGCGACTTGGCTAAGCGTGAACCAGCTTGGCTTAAAGAATGGCAAGATAAAAAGCTTTATGAGCGTATTCGCAAAGCCCGCGCTGGTAAGCCTAAATTTATTCTGCATGACGGCCCGCCATACGCAAACGGCGATATTCATATCGGTCATGCGGTGAATAAAATTCTAAAAGATATTATCGTTAAATCTAAAACCATGGGTGGCTTTGATGCCCCTTATGTACCAGGCTGGGATTGTCACGGCTTGCCGATTGAGCTGGTGGTTGAAAAAAATCGTGGCAAAGAAATCGCGCCAGCTAAATTCCGCGAGCTTTGCCGTGAATATGCAAAAGAACAAGTAGAGCGCCAAAAGAAAGATTTTGTGCGTTTAGGTGTGTTCGGTGATTGGGATAATCCCTACCTCACCATGGACTTTAAAACTGAAGCAGACATTATGCGCGCTTTGGGCGATACCTATAAAAACGGCTATTTATATCAAGGTAGCAAGCCTGTTCATTGGTGCGTAGATTGTGGCTCTGCATTGGCAGAGGCGGAAGTTGAATATGAAGATGTGAACTCACCAGCAATTGATGTGGGCTTTAAGGTGACAGATAACACTGCTTTAGCGAAAGCTTTTGGCACTGATGTTTCCGGTGATGTGTTTGCCGTGATCTGGACAACGACGCCATGGACATTGCCAGCTAATCAAGCGGTGAGTGTTCATCCAGAGTGTGAGTATGAATTGATTCAAACCAACAAAGGTTTGTTAATCCTTGCGCATGATTTGGCGCAAGCGACATTAAGCCGATACGTTGAAGAGGGCGCTAAAACACTTGCAACATGCAAAGGCTCTGCCTTAAATGGCCTTCAATTAAACCACCCGTTCGATAATCGCCAAGTACCTGTCATTTGCGGCGAACACGTCACAACTGATGCAGGCACTGGCTTAGTCCATACCGCCGCAGCACATGGCAATGATGACTGGTCGGTAATGCGTGCGAATTTCCCGCAAGAAAAACCACGTGTGCTAATTGGTGCGGATGGTAAATTCTTCACCAGCAATGTGGTTGAGCTTGATTCGATTCGTGGCTTAAGCCGCCAAGATGCGAATAAAGTCATTCTGAACTTAATGCAAGAAAGCGGCGCTTTAATTTCTAGCGCACGTTTGAACCATAGCTTCCCTCATTGCTGGCGACACAAAACGCCACTCATGCAGTTGGCGACACACCAATGGTTTATTGGCATGAATGAAACTGATGCCTCGGCTAAAAGTTTGCGTGAATATGCAAATAAGGCCGTTGATGAAACCGAGTTTTTCCCAAGCTGGGGTCGTGCGCGTTTAGAGGCGATGATTAAAAACCGTCCAGATTGGTGCGTTTCACGCCAACGCAATTGGGGCGTGCCAATGCCATTATTTGTGCATAAAGAAACAGGCGAGCCACATCCAAAAACTGCTGAGCTTTTAGAGCAGGCCGCATTACTCACCGAGCAAACAGGCGTTGAAGCTTGGTTTAGTTTGGATGCGGCGGCTTTCTTGGCTAAACACGCGCCAGAAAACGCTGGCCAATACAAAAAAGTCACTGATACCTTAGACGTCTGGTTTGATTCAGGCTCAACGCATGCGGCTGTGCTTAAACGACGCCCAGAATTACAACATCCTGCCGATTTGTATCTAGAAGGCTCAGATCAACATCGTGGATGGTTCCAAAGCTCTCTATTAACAGGTTGTGCAATTGATGGCAGAGCGCCTTACAAAGCCCTTCTCACGCATGGCTTTGTGGTGGATGGTGCGGGCCATAAAATGAGCAAATCAAAAGGCAACGTGGTTGCACCTCAAAAAGTGATGGATACTTACGGCGCGGATATCTTGCGTTTATGGGTAGCATCGACTGATTACTCAGGCGAACTCACGATTTCTGATGAAATTCTCAAGCGCGTTGCTGAAAGCTATCGCCGTATTCGTAATACTTTACGTTTCTTAATGGCGAATTTAGCCGACTTTGATGCAAGCAAAGATTTGTTGCCAGTTGACCAATGGCTTGAAATTGATCGTTATGCCTTAGTGCTCACAGAGAAATTACAAAAAGAAGTGTTGGCCGATTTTGATCGTTATGAATTCCATTTGGCGGTGCAAAAATTTGTGGGCTTCTGCTCTGAAGATTTAGGCAGTTTCTATTTGGACATTCTAAAAGACCGCCTCTACACCACAGGTGAAAACTCTCAAGCACGTCGTGCCGCGCAAAGCGCTTTGCACCACATTACCCAAGCCATGATGCGCTTGATGGCACCTATCTTGAGCTTTACGGCTAATGAGATTTGGCAAACATTGGGCTTGGATAAAGAGGCAACCGTGTTTGAAGAGCTTTGGTACGACTTGCCAGCGCATGGTTTGAGCGATGACCAAATCACCGACTGGAAAAACATTATTGAAGTTCGTGCTTTAGCGAACAAGGCCATTGAAGAAAAGCGAGGTCTTGGCGAGGTAGGTTCGTCATTGCAGGCGGAAATTACCATTACCTTGGATAGCCCAGCTTATGATTCAGTTGCGCGAATGGAAGATGGGCTTCGCTTTGTGTTTATTACTTCACAAGCTAAAGTGGAAAAACAGTGTGGTTCAGGTTTGACATTTAAAGTCTCGGCAAGCAAACACGCTAAATGCGACCGTTGCTGGCATTACCGAGAAGAGGTGGGCGCAAGCGCTGAGCATCCAACGATATGTGGCCGCTGTGTGAGCAATTTATTCGGCGAAGGTGAAAAGCGTACACATGCGTAAATGGCTAAGCTTTAGTACTTTTGTGATTGCGATAGATGTGTATACCAAGCATCTTATTCAGCAGTCGTTTCAGTATGGCGAGCATCTGCAAATCACCTCGTTTTTTGACTTGGTGCGTTTTCATAATGAAGGCGCAGCGTTTAGTTTTTTAGCCAGCCAAGGTGGTTGGCAGCACTTCTTTTTTACGGGCATTGCGATGGTGGCTTCAGCCGTGATTGTTTATCTGCTTCATAAAAATGCCGAGCAAAAGCTTTTTTGTTTTGCGCTAGCTTTGGTCTTGGGCGGCGCATTGGGCAATCTATACGATAGGCTCACTTTGGGTTATGTGGTCGACTTCTTGCTCTTTCATTACAATGGCTACGACTATTACTGGCCCGCGTTTAATGTCGCTGATTCTGCGATCACTGGTGGCGTTGTCTTGCTCTTGTTTGATAGTTTCAAAAAGCCACAAGCTTAATATATAATCAAAAAATGTTTAAACGTAGCGTTCATAGATTTGCTAGTTGGATTGCCATTTGTGCCATCCTGATGGCATCTTTTGCGCCTGCGATTTCGCATGCGAAGGCATTAAACGATCTTCAGGGGTTCGAAAAGATCTGCACTGCGAAAGGCGTAAAAGAGACTCCTTCAAGCCCTGCATCTCCTGTGGATCAGCACTCTGCAATTCATTTGCAACACTGCTCTTATTGTTCTCTTGCCTCAGACAAGGCTTACCTGCCGTCAGACGCAGTCCAAATAGGTTCTGTTGCTATCCCTTCATATTCACAGTTTTTTACTGAATATGAGACTCCTGTTCTACAAGCATACTTTCAGTCTTCACACCCCCCCCAAGCACCACCTGCAATCTCAATCTAATTAGTTTTTTTATTGATGCGTAAGCGCTTAACCGCGCCTATGGCTTTAAGTATTTGATTAACGCATCGTATTTTAGATTTTTGATTGAGGTACCCAATGATTCACTTACAAATGAAAGCGCTTATTGTCGCAAAAACTGCCCAATGGGGTCGCCGCCTTACCATTCCCGCTCTTATTATCCTCACCGCCTTTAGCCAGCAAGCCCTAGCGGTTGATGAGGAGCTTATAATTCAAAATGTGGAAGTGCATGCACCTGCTATTGATAGCCGAATCATGAAATACCCTGCTACCGTTGAAACCTACGATAGACAGCAAATACAAGAGAGCGTGAATGCCGCTACGCCAGCGCAAGCGATGAAGTATTTACCTAGCATTCAAGTGCGAGAGCGTTTTATTGGTGACCGCAACGGCATTATTGCAACGCGAACGATTGGGGCTATTTCAAGCGCGCAAAGTATGCTTTTTGCCGATGGCATTTTGCTTTCAAACCTTCTAGGTAATCGCTGGGACTATCCTCCACGCTGGGGGATGGTCAGTCCTGAGGAAATTGAAAGCATCAGCATGATGTATGGTCCATTTTCTTCACTTTATGCTGGTAATTCATTTGGCGGCGTGATTAGTATTCATACACGTATGCCTGAAAAGTTTGAGGCACATGCTAACGTGCAAGGCTTTATGCAGAACTTTAAGCTGTATGGCACTGATATGACGAATCGCGGCAATCATGAGAGCGCTTCGGTCGGTAATAAGATCAATGATTTTAGTTTTAGATTAGGTGTGGATAGGCTCGAAAATACTGGTCAGCCTATGGATTTTGCATTCAGTGATGCAAAAGCTGCTGCTTTAGGCGGATCTCTTGTCACAGGCGCTTACCAAGACACCAGTGAAAAAAACAAGAGTCGTATTATTTTTGGCGCAACGAACATTGATAAAAGCGAGCAGGTTAATACTAAATTTAAGGCGACTTACAACTTTACGCCTGAAATTAAAGCAGCCTATACCATAGGCTTGTGGGATATTGATGGAAAGACTGAGGTTCAAAGTTATCTTAAGGATGCGAGTGGTAGCCCTGTATATTCAGGGAATGTGAATTTTAATGGAGCTAAATATACACTTCCTGCCATGAGTCCTGCGAAGACAGATGCTTTGCATATTATGCAGGCTTTGGAACTCAAGTCGAATACCAATGGATTTTTTGATTGGCAATTTACTTTGTCTGATTACGACTATCAAAAAGACCTCAATGGAAGCTCTAAAATCACTACTGGTAACCCCCATCTTGATCGTGCTGGCATAGTGAATGATTTGTCTGGAACAGGCTGGACGGTGTTTGATGCGCGTGGCACTTTGCGTCCACAAAATCATACTGTGGACTTTGGCTATCATATTGATGATTATCAACTCCGCAGTACAACAACAAATAGTGCTGACTGGTCAGCGATTAGCAAGGGAAGCTTTAATGCGTCCTCTCGAGGCAATACGCAAACTCAAGCCTTGTATGTGCAGGATAAATGGCAATTTAACCCACAATGGGCATTAACTTTGGGGGCGCGTCAGGAGTTTTGGCAAGCAAGCGATGGTAGCAATCAATCTGGCGCGCTTGTTGCAAATTACCAAGATAAGTCAGCTAATAAATTTTCACCAAAAGTTTCACTAAGTTTTGAGCCTCAACCAGCTTGGGGTTTTAGAGCTGCTTTTGGTCAAGCTTTCCGTTTTCCAACGGTAACAGAGCTTTATCAGCAGCTCGCAAACGGCTCAAACATTCTGGTGAACAATCCCGACCTCAAACCTGAAGAAGTCCTTTCTGCTGAATTAACCGCTGAACGTCGATTTGCAAATGGATTGCTCAGGTTAAGTGCGTTTAATGAGCATAAATACGATGCATTGCTTTCGCAAACCAATATTGCATCAGCAGGTACAACAACTAGCTATGTGCAAAATGTAGACCACATTCGCACATACGGTTTAGAAGCGGCAACGGAGTGGAAAGATGTGATGATCTCTGGTTTAGATATTCGCGCTAATGCCACTTGGACTAATGCGAAAGTTTTACAGGATGATGCGGCCCCAGTCTATGCGGGCAAAAATGCACCAAGAATTCCTAAGCAACTTTATAAGGCAGTAGCCACTTACCGAGTGAATGATGATTTCACATTGAGCGTTGGCGCTCGTTATAGCGGGCGGCAATTTATTAATTTAGATAACTCTGATGTAAACCCTGACACTTATAGAGCGGCGAGTCAGTTTTTCTTGATGGATGTGAAAGCGAATTATAAGTTTGCTGACCGCTGGATGGCTTCTGTTGGGGTAGATAATCTGACTAACTATAAAGCTTATGTGTCGCATCCTCTGCCGCAGCGTACCGTGTATGCCCAAATTAAATTTGATTATTAAGTTTGTATAATAGGATTTATGAAAATGATGAAAACGTTAAATCTGGTATCGAGTTTAGCTTTAGTGGTCGCGCTGGCAGGTAATGCTTGCGGGCATGAAGGCCATGACCACGGGCAACCTCTGGCGGTTTCTGTGGCGCTGGATGCGCAAGGCAATCTGTGGCGTGCAAGCGCCAAAGATGGCTTTGTTGTGGTGGATAAGTCTTTAGCTGTTAACCCTTTGATCTTTGCCAGCCCAAAGAATATCAACGAAAAAGCTCAGAAAATAGGCACTAGCGGAGATGCGCGCCCCAAAATTGCCATTGCTCACAATGGCAACATTTACCTGACTTGGACGCAAGCCTTACCAACGCCATATAGTGGCTATATTTGGTTTTCGCGGTCTATTGATGGCGGTAAAACCTTTTCACCACCTAGCATTGTTCATCAAGACCGTGCTGAGATTACGCATCGCTTTGATGCACTTTCAGTTTCCCCATCAGGCCGTATTTATGTAGCTTGGGTTGATAAGCGTGATTTGATTGCTGCTAAAAAAACTAAGCAAGCTTATGATGGCGCCGCTATTTATTACGCGTTTTCAGAAGATGCTGGGGCGAGTTTTAGTGCAGAACGTAAAGTAGCGGATAGTAGCTGCGAGTGTTGCCGTATCGCCATGCTCGCCAATGAACAAGGCGATGCGGTGATGATGTGGCGCCATCTTTTTGTTGGCGGTGTGCGCGACCACGCAATGGCTAAAATAAGTGCAAACGAGACAAATCCGAAAATTCACCGTGCAAGCTTTGGCAATTGGAAAATTGATGCGTGTCCGCATCATGGCCCAGCTATTGCTAAAGGTGGAGACTGGGGTTATCACTTAGCATGGTTTGATGGTGGGGATAAAGCTGGTTTGTTTTATGCGCGCATGGATGGTGAAGCTTGGGTTTCTTCCCCTGCCAAGCGTTTTGGGGATGCGAATAGCCAAACTGGTCATCCAGCCTTGATTAGTGATGGCGAGCAAGTATGGCTCGCTTGGAAAGAAATGACGGATAAAGCAAGTCTAGTCAAGTTGGTGAAGTCCAACGATGGTGGAAGATCTTGGGATGCGCCTGCTGTTATCTCGCAAACCAAAGGCAAGTCAGACTATCCTCAACTGTTGCTAAAGAATGGTCAAGCCTATTTGGCTTGGAATACTGAGCTTGATGGCTTGGCATGGTTAAAAGTTGCACAATGAAGCTCATGTTTAAGCATTACTTAATGAAGCTGAGCTTGGTGATTGGGCTTCTGTTGAGTCAGCAGGTTTTAGCTGAGCCGCTCAAGCCATTTATGGCTTCTAGTCGAATGGAGATTGAAAAAGCACATCAAGGTCAGCCCATGATTATGGCTTTTTGGTCGCTGGATTGTACTTATTGTTTAGATGAACTCAGCAATTTGGGTGAGTTTGTCAAAAAGCATCCCAAAGTTAAATTGGTATTAGTAAACGCAGATGGATTAATTACAAGACAAGAAGTGGTGAAAGCGCTTAAGCAAATTAAATTGCCTGCAACGTATGAATCTTGGCAGTTTTCTGAACCTGATGAAGAGCGCTTGAGATACAGCATTGATAAGGCATGGTATGGCGAGCTTCCGCGCACTTACTACTACGACAATTTTCATCAAGTAAAGGCCGTCAGCGGTAGCTCCGATTTGATCTGGCTCAAAAGTTGGGCAAGTAAATTCTGAATTCCTGATACCGGTTATTGAAATAACCCACATTTGCCCCATATAGGCTCTATCAAATATCCTAAATGGAGTAATGGCATGAGAGTAGATAAGCTAACCACTAAGTTTCAGCAAGCTTTGAGCGATGCGCAGAGCTTGGCAGTCGGTCACGATCATACCAGCATAGAAGCGGCACATTTGCTGTCGGCTTTGATGAGCCAAGACGATGGCGGAACCGCATCATTGCTTGCGCGTGCAGGCGTGAACCTTGAGCCGCTCAAAGCTGGTTTGCAATTTGCTCTTAACCAACTCCCTAAAGTAGCCGAAAGTTCTGGCGAGGTAGCGATTTCTCGCGATCTCAATAATCTGCTTAACCTCACGGATAAAGACGCTCAAAAGCGCGGTGATGCTTATATCGCTAGTGAAATGTTCTTACTTGCTTTGGCTGAAGATAAAGGCGACGCAGCAAAATTGCTCAAACAAGTGGGCTTGAACAAGGCAGCTTTGGAAGCTGCAATCAGTGCGGTGCGTGGCGGTGAGTCTGTGGACAATCAAGAAGCCGAGGGTCAGCGCGAGTCTCTTAAGAAATACACGTTAGATTTAACTGAACGTGCTCGAATGGGCAAGCTAGATCCGGTGATTGGACGTGATGATGAGATTCGTCGTGCGATTCAAGTATTGCAACGTCGCACGAAAAATAACCCTGTGCTCATTGGTGAGCCTGGCGTGGGTAAGACCGCCATTGTAGAGGGCTTGGCGCAACGGATTGTGAATGGTGAAGTGCCTGAGTCACTCAAAGGCAAAAAGGTTTTGTCGCTTGATATGGCGGCTTTGCTCGCGGGGGCCAAATACCGCGGTGAGTTTGAAGAGCGCTTGAAATCTGTACTTAAAGAGTTGGCAATGGATGAAGGCCAAACCATTGTCTTTATCGATGAGCTACACACCATGGTGGGTGCAGGTAAAGCCGAAGGCGCAATGGACGCCGGCAATATGCTTAAGCCGGCCTTAGCACGCGGTGAGTTGCACTGTGTGGGCGCAACGACTTTGGATGAATATCGAAAGTACATCGAAAAAGATGCGGCTTTAGAGCGCCGCTTCCAAAAGGTATTGGTAGACGAGCCTACCGTTGAAGCCACCATTGCGATTCTGCGAGGCTTGCAAGAAAAGTATGAGCTTCATCATGGTGTGGAGATTACTGACCCTGCTATTGTCGCAGCCGCTGAGCTGAGCCATCGCTACATTACCGACCGTTTCTTACCTGATAAAGCCATCGATTTGATTGATGAAGCAGCAGCGAAAATCAAGATGGAAATCGACAGTAAGCCTGAAGCTTTGGATAAGCTAGACCGCCGTTTGATTCAATTAAAAATTGAGCGTGAAGCGGTGCGTAAAGAAAAGGATGAGGCTTCTAAAAAACGCTTTGCTTTGATTGAAGATGAAATCGGCCGCTTAGAAAAAGAATCTGCTGATTTAGAAGACATTTGGAAGGCAGAAAAAGCCCAAGTTCAAGGCTCTGCGCACATTAAAGAAGAGATTGAAAAGATTAAGCAGCAAATGGATGAAGCCACTCGCAAGGGCGAATGGCAAAAGGTTTCTGAGCTGCAATACGGTAAATTGCCCGCGCTAGAGGCGCAGCTAAAAAATGCTGCGGCTGAAGAAGATAAAGGCGAAGTGAAGCTTAATCGACTCCTTCGCACGCAGGTTGGTGCTGAAGAAATTGCAGAAGTGGTGAGCCGCGCAACAGGAATTCCTGTGTCAAAAATGATGACAGGCGAACGTGAAAAATTGCTCACCATGGAAACCAAATTACATGAGCGTGTGGTTGGCCAAGATGAAGCGGTGCGTTTGGTATCTGATGCTATTCGTCGCTCACGTTCTGGTTTGAGCGATCCTAACCGTCCTTATGGTTCTTTCTTGTTTTTAGGCCCAACAGGGGTTGGTAAAACTGAGCTATGTAAGGCGCTGGCTGGTTTCTTGTTTGATTCAGAAGACCATTTAATTCGTATCGATATGAGCGAGTTTATGGAGAAACATTCTGTATCACGTTTGATTGGGGCACCTCCTGGCTATGTGGGTTACGAAGAAGGCGGAACGCTTACTGAATCTGTTCGTCGCAAGCCTTATTCCGTGATTTTGCTAGATGAATTGGAAAAAGCGCATCCTGATGTGTTTAACGTCTTACTACAAGTGTTGGATGATGGTCGTTTGACGGATGGCCAAGGTCGTACTGTGGACTTTAAAAATACCGTGATTATCATGACATCTAACTTGGGTAGTCAAATGATACAAGGTATGCACGGCGATGATTACCAAGTGGTGAAACTTGCGGTGATGGGTGAGGTCAAAAATCAATTTAGACCTGAGTTTATTAATCGGATTGATGAAATTGTTGTTTTCCACGCATTGGGTGAGGGCAACATTAAGGCGATTGCTGGTATTCAATTGCAATACTTGGCTAAACGCTTGGCCGCAATGGATATGCAATTAGAAGTGAGCGAGGCGGCATTATCTGAAATCGCTAATGCTGGCTTTGATCCGATTTACGGGGCAAGACCGCTGAAGCGTGCAATTCAAAGTGCGCTTGAAAACCCGTTATCTCGGGAAATTTTGGCGGGAAATTTCGCACAAAAAGAAACGATTAAGGTAGACTTTAAAGGTGGAAAGATGCTTTTTACTAAAGGATAAACAGTGATGACTTTGTCGAATGGAATGAGTTTCGTTGGGGCTTTAGTTTTTGTGGGCTTGCTCAATGGTTGTGCTATGACTCCCGAACAGCCACCGCAAATTCTGCGTATTTCAGCTGAAGAGTTGGAGCGCATCATGCCTAAGCCAATTCCAAACTTAAGTTTGGATGAAGTCGTTCTGCTCTCTAAAAACAAAGTGCCTGCGGATGAAATTATTCAAAAAATCAAAGATAGTCAGTCGCAATACGCATTAACACCATCCCAGTTGCTTGAGTTAAGTAATAAAGGGGTGGAGCAAAAAATATTAGATTATATGTACACCGCGCATGAGCAAGCGGTGAGAGATAGTTTTGCTGAAGAGTTAAATAAACGCGAGCAAAATAAGTTACAAGAACAGCAAAAGCTTAAGCGCCAATACCAATTAAGACAGCCATATTATGACCCTTGGTGGGGCTACTCTCGCAGTCCTTATTGGGGCTACCCTTCACCTTATTATGGACCCGGAATGTTTTATCGCTTTGGGTTTTAAATCTCGATGCAACAGCTTAGCCAGAAAATCAACGTTAAAACCAATGGGCGTCGTTTATACGACATTACCCCTCAAGTAATGACCTGGGCTAAGAATAGCGACCTGAAAACAGGCTTGCTGACCCTTTATGTTCAACATACATCAGCCAGTATTCTGATTAATGAGAATTATGATTCGGATGTGCTGCTGGACATGGAAAGCTTTTTTGCTAGGCTAGTGCCAGATGGTGACAGATTATTTATCCATACCTCAGAAGGTCCAGATGATATGCCTGCGCATATCCGAAGTGCATTAACTCAAACCTCGATTTCAATTCCTTTTCTTGAAGGAAAAGTAGCCCTTGGAACTTGGCAGGGCATCTTTTTGTATGAGCATCGATTGGCGGCACATAGTCGCAACATATTACTTCACTTAATCGCAGAGTAGTATTTGCAGCGCCCTATTTTATATTCTTATCGTCGTTGCCCTTATGCCATGCGTGCTCGTATGGCGCTTCGTTATGCCAATATTGATGTTGAAATCCGTGAGATTGCTCTAGGAGAGAAGCCTGCGCATATGCTGTCTGTTTCACCTAAAGGCACCGTCCCGGTGTTAGTGCTTGCTAGCGGTCAAGTGCTTGAGCAGAGCTTGGATATTATGGATTGGGCTTTAGCACAATCCGATGTGGATGAATGGATTATTCAAGACCAAGAAGTACAAAAGCTAACGGCTGATTTGATTGCGACAAACGATGATGCTTTTAAACAAGCCTTAGATAAATACAAATACGCGATTCGTTTTCCTGAAAATACGCCTGATGTTTATCGCGCTGCTGGTGAAGAATTTTTACAGCGTTTGGAGTCGCTTCTAAGACAAAATACTTATTTATTTCGCAATACAATCTCAAAAGCAGATGTCGCTACTTTCCCTTTTGCTCGACAATTTTCTATGGTGGATGAGGCTTGGTTTGAAGTTGCCAATTATCCAGCGCTGAAAGACTGGTTAAATGGTTTGTTACATAGCCAGTTGTTTATAGATGTGATGCAGAAGTATCCTGTTTGGAGGAACGCATAAATGTTAAAGGGGTGCAAACTAGCACCCCTATGACTTTTATATTGACGACTGTTTTTTTACTCCATTAAATCAGCCGTTAGTTGGTCTGATTTGCCTGATGACTTTTTGGATGAATTTTCTGATGTGATGTCCTCAAAATCCAAAGTGATTTGGTCTTTATCATCGATATCCACAAATACATGGCCGCCATTGGCTAATTTGCCAAAAAGCAGTTCGTCCGCCAAGCCACGTCTAATCGTGTCTTGAATTAAGCGAGACATTGGACGTGCACCCATCAGGGGGTCAAAGCCTTTTTTGCCTAGATAGGCTTTTAGCTTGTCACTAAAGCTTGCTTCAACTTTCTTCTCGTGCAGTTGGTCTTCTAATTGCATCAAGAATTTGTCCACCACACGCATAATGATTTCTTGCGATAGTGGGGCAAATGAAACTGTTGCATCTAAGCGGTTGCGGAATTCTGGGCTGAATAGACGTTTAATCTCAGCCATTTCATCGCCTACTTGCTTGCCCTGGGTAAAACCCATCGTGGTTTTTGAAAGTGACTCTGCACCTGCATTAGTCGTCATGATAATCGTGACGTTACGGAAGTCAGCTTTGCGGCCGTTGTTATCTGTAAGCGTGCCGTGGTCCATCACTTGGAGCAAGATATTGTAGATATCAGGATGCGCTTTTTCGATTTCATCGAGCAGCAACACGCAATATGGATGTTTGGTAATGGCCTCTGTCATCAACCCGCCTTGCTCAAAGCCAACATAGCCAGGAGGCGCGCCAATTAAGCGTGACACGGCATGGCGTTCCATATATTCAGACATATCAAAGCGCACTAATTCAATGCCTAATGTGTAGGCTAATTGCTTAGCCACCTCAGTTTTACCAACACCTGTTGGGCCAGAGAATAGGAATGAGCCTATCGGTTTATTTTGACTGCCTAATCCGCTGCGTGCCATTTTGATCGCTGATGCAAGCGACTCAATGGCTTTGTCTTGCCCAAACACAACCGCTTTCAAATCGCGATCAAGTGTTTTGAGCGCATTGCGGTCATCGCTAGAAATATTCTTGGGCGGGATACGCGCGATTTTAGCAACAATATCTTCAATCTCTTTGTCGCCTATGACTTTCTTCTGCTTTGACTTAGGTAAAATTCGCTGTGCCGCACCTGCTTCGTCAATCACGTCAATCGCCTTGTCTGGTAAGTGACGGTCATTAATGTATTTAGCAGAAAGCTCAGCGGCGGTATTAAGTGCGCCAATTGTATATTTCACGCTGTGGTGTTTTTCAAAGC
>CAMCTR010000009.1 GCA_945878605.1 Candidatus Methylopumilus universalis
GAACTTCCTGCATGGCTATGAGCAATATTCTGTTTCGATTGCCTTGATGAGTCGTGGTCATTTGGAACAGGCTGTTGTGTTCGATCCAAGCCGTAATGATTTATTTACTGCCACGCGTGGTCGCGGTGCGTTCTTGAATGACAAACGTATTCGAGTGAGCAATCGTGCCAAGCTTCAAAGCGCGATGATAGGCACAGGCTTTCCATTTCGTGATTTTAAGCATCTAGATACTTATTTAAACATGTTTAAAGACATGATTAAAAACACCGCAGGTCTTCGCCGTCCTGGTTCAGCAGCGCTGGATTTAGCTTATGTAGCAGCTGGTTGGTTTGATGGTTTTTGGGAAATCGGCTTGTCTAAATGGGATATCGCCGCAGGCGCTTTATTAGTGCAAGAGGCTGGCGGGATTGTGGGCGATTTTGAAGGCAATGAAACTTGGATTAACACAGGCAATATTGTGGCTGGCAATCCAAAAGTTTTTTCTCAAATGCTACAGGTCTTAACACCGCACCTCACAGATGATTTAAAATCAAAGTATGAAGTGATTTTTTCTGAATGATCCTTAAATGAAGACTAAAGGTAGCGCCATGAAGAAGGTTACAAAAGCGGTTTTCCCTGTTGCTGGTTTAGGTACGCGATTTTTACCTGCCACCAAAGCGAATCCAAAGGAAATGTTGCCAATTATCGACAAGCCTTTGATTCAGTATGCGGTGGAAGAGGCGATTGATGCGGGTATTACTGACTTGATTTTCATTATCGGTCGAAATAAACGCGCGATTCCAGACCATTTTGATATGGCTTATGAGCTTGAAAATGAGCTTGAGCGTAACGGTAAACATGAACTGCTTAAGATTGTTCAAAACATTATTCCTAAGCATGTGAATTGCATTTATATCCGCCAAGCGCAGGCGCTAGGCTTAGGTCATGCGGTCCGCATTGCTAGACCGGTGGTTAATGATGAGCCTTTTGCAGTATTGTTGGCGGATGATTTGTTGGACGGACAAATCCCTATCATGAAGCAAATGGTAGATGCCTATGACTATTACCGCTGTTCATTACTAGGTGTACAAGATGTGCCGCGTGAGCAAACCAAGAGCTACGGTATTGTTGCCACAACGCCAGTGAATGAAAAAATCGAGCAGGTTTCGGGCATTGTAGAAAAACCAAAACCAGAGGATGCGCCATCCACATTGGGTGTGGTAGGACGTTATATTTTAACCCCAAGAATTTTCCATCATTTGGATAATGTAAAACCTGGCGCTGGTGGAGAAATTCAACTGACAGACGGCATTTCAGCATTGTTAGCTGAAGAGCAAATCTTGGCATATCGGTATGACGGGGTTCGTTACGATTGCGGCTCCAAGGCTGGCTACATGGAAGCAACTGTGCGTTTAGGTTTGCGTCACCCCGAAGTTGGTCCGGAGTTTAAAAAGCTAATCGAAAAGATTGTGAACGAAGAGAAGTTTAAGTAGATTAAAATTGAAAAAAGCCCAGAAATTCTGGGTTTTTTATGCTTACTACTTAAGCTCTAGCGTTTGTAGTGTTCTGGTTCTGACTTCTTTGAGAAGCGCTGCATCGTCAATAAGCGACTGCCCATATGACGGCATCATCGTGCGCATTTTCGCTTTCCACTCTTGCGTTTGAACGCGGTCACTAAAGCAGCGTTTGATGATATCTGTCATGGCTTGTACAGAGGTTGAAGCCCCAGGAGATGCCCCTAAAAGCGCTGCAATAGAGCCATCCTTAGACGTTACAATTTCAGTGCCAAACTCTAATTTCCCCCCTTTTTTGTGGCAGTTTTTAATGATTTGTACGCGTTGACCAGCAGTCGCTAAATGCCAATCTTCAGGCTTGGCATTCGGGAAATATTGCTGCAATGACTTCATGCGGCTTTCTTGAGATTGCACGACTTCACCTATCAAATAGCAAGTTAAACCCATGTTGCGAAAGCTGGCGAACATCATAGACTTAAAATTATTCGCTTTACATGACTTCACTAAATCCAAGAGCGAGCCTTTTTTGAGGAACTTGGTGGTGAAGCCTGCGTAAGGGCCGAACAATAAAGCAGGCTCGCGATCAATAATGCGCGTATCTAAATGCGGCACAGACATTGGCGGTGCGCCAATCGCAGCCTTGCCGTAGACCTTGGCGTTATGTTCTTTGATAACATTTGGATTTTTGCACACCAACCACAGGCCGCTAACGGGAAACCCACCATAGCCTTTGCCTTCAGGAATGCGAGATTTTTGTAATAGCGGCAAAGCGCCGCCACCTGCGCCTAAGAATACAAATTTAGCGTTAATCATGTGTGATTTTTTGCTGGTGCGGTCTTGGATATTGACTTGCCAAATGCCGCGTTTATCTTGTTTTAATCGACATACGTTTTGATTAAGTTTGAGTTCAAAATTGTTTTGTTTTTGCAAGTGTAAAATCAAGCCGCGGGTTAGGGCGCCAAAGTCCACATCCGTACCGTAATCAATTCGTGTTGCCGCAGTTGGTTGGTTGTCGCGACCTTCCATAATAAGCGGCATCCATTCTTTAAGCTTGCCGGTATCCTCGCTATATTCCATGTCTTGAAATAGGGGATGTTGGCTTAAGGCATCAAAGCGTTTTTTGAGGAATGAAACGTTATCTTGACCCCAAACAAAGCTGAGATGCGGCGTTGGGTTGATAAAGTCTTTGGCTTGGAGAATGTTCTGTTTTACCAAGTAAGACCAAAATTGGAGCGACTCTTCAAATGCGGCATTGATTTGAAGCGCGCGGTTAATCTCAACACTTCCATCTGAGTTTTCTGGAGTGTAGTTGAGCTCGCAGTAGCCAGCATGGCCTGTGCCAGCGTTATTCCAGCCATCTGAGCTTTCGCCCGCGACACACGGCAGGCGCTCAATTATCTTGATAGACAAGTTAGGGTCTAATTCTTTTAGCATAGCCGCTAGCGTTGCGCTCATGACGCCTGCGCCCACTAATAAAACATCGACTTGCTGATTCAACATGAATACCTTACCTATTTTTGTTAAACATTGCTTTCGCATCAAATAAGACGCGGGCTTCCATGATAAGCGTGAATGGGTTTGATGTAAATTCTCTTAGTTCAAACATGGCTATTGAGATTGTGTTTTTTAAAATAAATATTAGCTGGATTATTAAACTTTAAAATGTCAAAATTCATAACTTTATTGCTTTTTCACCAAAAAATTAATGGTGTTTCACATCAGTTTTTTTACTTATATCGAGAGTTCAATAGTTAGATATGGCTAAGCCAAAAAGAGCACAGAATAGGCCTAAGAATTTGGATTTAATGACCATTCGTCTGCCTACGCCTGCCCTAGTTTCCATTATGCATCGCTTGAGCGGTGGCTTTCTATTCTTGTTGTTGCCACTCGGCTTGTGGGTGTGGCAGCAAAGTTTGACAAGTGCAGTTGAGTATCAGCAGATAATGTCTATATTACAGAACCGAGCAATTAAGATTTTTGATCTGATAATCTTTTGGGCTTTTTCCCATCATGCGTGTGCCGGTATTCGGCATTTAGCTTTAGACGCTAATCTAGGATTACGTTTAAAGTACGCTAGAGTGAGCAGCCGCGTAGTGTTGTTTGTAAGCGTGATGCTGACCATTTTGCTGGGCAGTTGGCTTTGGTAAATAAATACTCTCCGCAAGGTTTTAGTGACTGGGCTTGGCAAAGAGTCACTGCCTTGATTATGCTGACTTACATTGCATTAGTTTTTTTTCGATTACTATTTGGTGCGCCAATTAACTCTCCTGTTTCTTGGGCATTTTGGTTTAAGCCTTTTTTCTTTAGGCTGGCTACACTGTTTTTTTGCTATGCCCTGATCTATCACGCATGGCTAGGGGTGAAGGAAATTCTAATTGATTATGTTCGTCATACGCCCCTCAGGTCGCGTCTAGAGACATTGTTTTGTACCATTTTGATAGGTGATGCCGTTTGGGCAAGCTATATTCTATGGAGTCTTGCTTAATGTTATCCGGTGTTGAAATCAGACAGTACGATGCTATCGTTGTGGGCGGTGGAGGTGCAGGTTTGCGAGCCGCTTTGCAATTAGCCGATAGCGGCTTAAGCGTAGCGGTGCTTTCCAAAGTGTTCCCTACCCGTTCACACACCGTGGCGGCACAAGGTGGTATTGCTGCTTCACTAGGTAATGTAGGTGAAGATAATTGGCATTGGCACATGTATGACACCATCAAAGGTTCAGACTATCTTGGCGACCAAGATGCGATTGAATTTATGTGCAAAAACGCGGCAGAAGCGATTTATGAGCTAGAGCATTTTGGCATGCCATTCGATCGTTTAGATAACGGTAAGATTTTTCAGCGCCCATTTGGAGGTATGTCTAAAAAATACGGAGCTGAATCTGTTGCGCGAACTTGTGCGGTGGCGGATAGAACAGGTCACGCAATGTTGCATACGCTTTATCAACGTAATGTCTACGCTAAAACTGACTTTTTGATTGAGTGGTTTGCACTTGATTTAATTCGTGATGCGGATGGTGATGTATTGGGCGTGACCGCGATGGAAATTGAAACCGGTCAGGTTTTTGCCTTGCGAGCTAAATCAACGCTGCTTGCAACTGGCGGTGCTGGTCGTATTTTCCAAGCAAGTACCAATGCCTTTATTAACACAGGTGACGGCTTGGGTATGGCGGCGCGCGCTGGCGTGCCTTTGCAAGATATGGAGTTTTGGCAATTTCACCCAACTGGCATTGCTGGCGCAGGCGTGTTGATAACTGAGGGTGCGCGCGGCGAGGGTGGATACTTGGTGAACTCCAAAGGAGAGCGTTTTATGGAGCGCTATGCACCAAATGCCAAAGATTTGGCAAGTCGTGATGTGGTTTCGCGCGCGATTGCTACGGAGATTAAAGCTGGCCGTGGAGTAGGTGTTGATGGTCAAGCCGTATTGCTAAAACTAGACCATTTATCTGAAAAAGTCATTGATACCCGCTTGCCAGGCATTCGTAATATCGCCATTAAATTCGCCAACGTTGACCCAGTGACTTCACCGATTCCAGTGGTGCCAACGGTGCATTACATGATGGGCGGTATCCCAACCAATTTAAACGGCCAAGTGATTGATGGCGATAAAGTGATTAACGGCCTTTATGCGATAGGTGAGTGCGCTTGTGTTTCCGTGCACGGCGCTAATCGCTTGGGTTCAAATTCATTGCTCGATTTGATGGTGTTTGGCCGCGGGGCAGGCAACCACACTGTGCAAACGCTAAAAGGTGTTAGCCATAAAGCATTGCCTGCTGATTTTGCAGATCAAACATTAAGCCGTCTTGACCGTTTAGATAACCAAAAATCAGGTGAACTGGTCGCTGAAGTAGGTGATGCAATGCGTAGAACCATGCAAGTGCATTGCGGCGTATTCCGCTTCCCAGACCTCATGGCAAAAGGGGTGCGCGAGATTATGCAAGTGGCAGACCGCGTGAAGACTTTGGAAATTAAAGATAAGAGCAAAGTGTTTAATACGGCGCGTGTTGAAGCACTTGAGCTTGAAAACCTCATTGAAGTGGCGAAAGCCACCATGGTGTCGGCAGAAGCAAGACAAGAAAGTCGTGGCGCGCATTGTCGTGAAGACTTTGCGGCGCGTGATGATGAAAACTGGCTCACTCACTCACTGCATTATCGTGAAGACAATCGCCTTGCTTACAAACCTGTGCGCTTAAAACCACTTACTGTAGATAGCTTCCCATTAATTACTCGAACTTATTAATTGATCGAACCTATTGGGGGGGAAAGGAAACGTCATGAAATTCTCTATTTATCGATTTAATCCAGATGTTGATAAAGACCCTTATATGCAAGATTATGACATTTCGCTGACACCAGATACGCGGATGTTGCTTGATGCCTTAATTCAAATTAAAGCGCTAGATGATTCCTTAAGCATGCGTAAATCTTGCCGCGAAGGTGTTTGCGGTTCAGATGCGATGAACATCAACGGCAAGAATGGCCTAGCTTGTATGACGCCCTTAGAAGGCATTAAGCAACCTGTAATTTTGCGTCCACTGCCCGGTTTGCCAGTGGTGCGTGATTTAGTGGTTGATATGGCGCAGTTTTTTGCCCATTATAACTCTATTAATCCTTATTTGATTAATAACGACCCACCGCCAGCCACGGAGCGCCTGCAATCGCCTGAAGATAGAGCAAAGCTAGATGGACTTTATGAGTGTATTTTGTGTGGTGCTTGCACGGCGGCTTGCCCTTCATTCTGGTGGAATCCTGATAAGTTTGTTGGCCCGGCGGGACTGATGCAGGCTTATCGATTTATTTCGGATAGTCGCGATCAAGCACAAGAGGAGCGTTTAGAAAACCTAGAGGACCCCTATCGTTTGTATCGTTGTCACAACATTATGAACTGCGTGGATGTTTGCCCTAAAGGCCTCAATCCATCCAAAGCGATTAATGAAATCAAAGCTTTAAAAGTGAAGCAAAAGTTTTAGTGAGTATAAATGCCTTGACAGCTGAGATTAGCGTTGAAGCCACCAGGCGCATGGAATGGCGCTGTCGTCGCGGCATGTTGGAACTTGATTTGCTATTCAATCGCTTTGTGACTGCGTGTTTGCCGTGTTTAAATCATTTGCAAATAGAGGCTTTAAATGAACTGCTTGAGCTGCCTGACAATGAGTTGTGGAAATTGATTACGAGTCCTAATTGTGATGGAAGCAAGCCAGTTGGTCAGGTATTGATCATGTTGCGAGGTTTGGCTGTTCATCAAAACGACCAAACACATACAAAGTCTTGAAAGTGGTTTATATTAAAACGCAATTTAATAATAATGCAGAAAAATTAATCCAAATACATGAGCATAAACAAGCCGATTATTACTAAGGCAGACTTTGTTGCGAGCGTCGCAGATGCTTTGCAATTTATGTCCTACTACCATCCTGTGGATTTTATTCAGGCGCTGGGCGATGCCTATGAAATGGAAGAGTCACCAGCGGCAAAAGATGCGATTGCGCAGATTTTAACCAACTCTCGTATGTGTGCTGAGGGTAAGCGTCCTATCTGTCAAGATACGGGCATTGTGGTGGCGTTTGTGAATGTTGGTACAGATGTGCAATGGGAGCAGGGCGCGGATGTTGAAGCTTGGGTGGACGAAGGCGTGCGTCAGGCTTATCTGTTGCCTGAAAATCCACTTAGAGCTTCGATTGTGGCTGATCCAGCGGGTAAACGTACCAATACCAAAGACAATACGCCAGCCGTTGTTCATGTGCGTTTGGTGCCAGGTAATAAGGTGGAAGTGAACATTGCCACTAAAGGTGGCGGCTCAGAGAATAAAGCCAAGCTAGCAATGCTGAATCCTTCCGATAGCATAGTGGATTGGATTTTAAGCGTGGTGCAAGACATGGGCGCTGGCTGGTGTCCGCCAGGGGTATTAGGTGTGGGGATTGGCGGAACTGCTGAAAAAGCGGTGTTGCTGGCTAAAGAATCACTTATGCAAACACTCGATTTAGCAGCTTTACGCAAACGTGGCGCCAATAATCGTATTGAAGAATTGCGTTTGGAAATTGCCGACAAAGTGAATGCACTTGGCATAGGTGCGCAAGGTTTGGGTGGCCTAACGACGTTGCTCGATGTGAAGATTTTAGATTACCCAACGCATGCCGCATCATTGCCTGTTGCGGTGATTCCTAACTGCGCGGCAACGCGCCATGCGCACTTTGTGATGAATGGCTCTGGCGCTTACAAGCAAACGCCACCTAACCTCAATGATTGGCCTAAGGTCACTTGGGCGCCTAATCAGGATTCACGTTGCGTAGACCTTAATACCGTTACTGCCGCAGATGTACAAACCTGGCAACCAGGCGAGACATTACTTTTAAGTGGTAAGTTGCTGACGGGTCGTGATGCCGCACATAAGCGTATTTCAGAGATTCTAGCGCGGGGTGAATCATTGCCTGAAGGTGTAGATTTCAGTAATCGCTTTATTTATTACGTAGGCCCAGTTGATCCTGTGCGCGGCGAGGCCGTTGGTCCAGCAGGGCCAACCACCGCAACGCGGATGGATAAATTCACCGACATGATGTTGGATAAAACAGGTTTGCTCGGCATGGTGGGTAAGGCGGAACGCGGTGAGGAGACCATTGCGTCCATTAAAAAACATCATTCAGTGTATTTAATTGCAGTAGGTGGTGCAGCTTATTTGGTATCTCAATCTATTCAATCATCGCGTGTCGTAGGTTTTGCAGACTTGGGCATGGAAGCCATTTATGAGTTCGATGTAAAAGATATGCCAGTGACCGTTGCAGTAGATTCAAAAGGGACTTCAGTACATCTAACAGGCCCAGCAAAGTGGCAGAAGTTAATGGCCAAGAGGAATTGAGCATACCTGAAGGTATCCTCTATATCGAGGGTGTAAATAATTTTGTGTAAACGTCATTTTGCAGGAAACTGCTATTTTACAAAAGGGACAAGTTTTCATTTAGAAAATACTCAACAAAATAGGTTACTAGAAAAAACAAACCCAATCCTTTGTAATCGAATACTAGTATTGGCTTTCAGCAATATTTTTGTGTTCAATTTATCTAAAAATATAGTGATTCTCCAAAACGAACCCGATTATTGTCAAGCCCATACTGGACATGGCTTAAAGCGATATTTTTTATACCGGAAAACATTTCAAAACATGCTTTTTGCCAAACGAACCCAATTTCTAGAAAATGGAGATCTCTTAATCACCGCCAAATAAGTCTCTCGTAAAGACTTTATTTTTTACATCAGATAGCTCATCGGTCATCCTGTTTGTCACAATCACATCGGCTTTTTGCTTAAACTGATTAAGATCTGAATATACTTTTGAATTAAAGAACTCGTTTTCTTTGAGCTCTGGTTCATACACAATCACTTCAATGCCTTTAGCTTTAATACGTTTCATGACCCCTTGAATGCTCGAGGCTCTAAAGTTGTCAGAACCGCTCTTCATGATCAGTCTATAAACACCAACTACCTTAGGTTCCCGCTTTGCAATGCTATCCGCAATAAAATCCTTACGAGTACTGTTGGATTGCACGATTGCATTAATCAGGTTTTGTGGGACTTTGCTGTAGTTGGCAAGAAGCTGTTTAGTATCTTTTGGCAAACAATAGCCGCCATAGCCAAAAGAAGGGTTATTGTAGTGGCTGCCAATACGAGGGTCTAAACATACCCCTTCGATAATTTGCTGTGTGTTTAAGCCGTGAGACTCTGCGTAAGTGTCTAATTCATTAAAGTAAGAAACACGCATCGCCAAATAGGTATTGGCAAACAGCTTAATCGCTTCGGCTTCTGCACAATTAGTGAGCAAAACATCGACATTTGGTTTAAGTGAGCCTTCTTTAAGCAAATTTGCAAACATTTGTGCGCGTTTTGATATTTCACCCACGATAATACGAGAAGGGTAGAGGTTATCGTAAAGGGCTTTGCCTTCACGTAAAAACTCGGGCGAGAACATAATTTTTGCGTTTGGAAAGCGTTCCTTAATGCTGTCAGTATAGCCAACTGGGACAGTAGATTTAATCACCATTACAGTATTTGGATTGATGTTTAATACATCTTGAATGACGGCTTCAATTGACTTGGTGTTGAAGTAATGGGTCTCAACATCATAGTCGGTAGGTGTGGCAATCACGACATAATCAGCGCCATGGTAGGCCTTTTCTTTGTCTAGCGTTGCCGTTAGATTGAGTGCTTTGTTTTTAAGATAATCTTCAATTTCAGTATCTGAAATAGGGGAGGTCCTGCGATTTAACATTTCCACTTTTTCAGGTATGAGGTCTAGAGCAATAACCTCGTTATGTTGCGCTAAAAGCACCGCCAAAGATAAGCCGACATAACCTGTGCCTGCAATCGCAATCTTCATATTAATTCCTAAGGAGTTATTACTTAACTTATTTTTTTGGCTATTAACACGCCACTGGTGCCGCCAAAAGCAAATGAATTGGACATAATGGTGTGCACTCTGACGTTTTTACGGCCAATGTTTGGTATGAAGTCCAATTCACAACCTTCATCAGGACTGGTGAAATTTGCTGTTGGGGGTAATGACTGCTCTTTAATTGCCATCATGCATGCTATAAATTCAATCGCTGCAGTAGCCCCCATGATGTGACCATGTAGCGATTTTGTTGAGCTAATAGGAATACCTGTTCCACAAACTTTGGAAATTGATGCTGCCTCAGTAGAATCATTAAGTTTTGTACCGGTTCCATGTGCATTGATATAATCAAGTTGACTGGGTTGTATACCTGCTTCATTGAGCGCTTTGCGCATAGCCCTCGTTTGCCCTTCAATAGATGGTTGCGTGACATGGCTCGAGTCGTTACTGCTTCCAAAACCAATTATTTCAGCGTAAATATGTGCGCCACGAGCAATGGCTTTTTCCATGTCTTCTAAAACGACAATGCCAGCACCTTCACCAAGAACCAAACCACTTCTATCTGAAGAGAATGGTTTGCATGATTTTGATGGGTCAGTTTGATCCTCGTCAGCAAGCGTGCGAAGTGCTTCCCAAGCTTTAATAGTACCAAATGTTAACAATGCTTCTGAACCGCCTGCTAACATAACGTCTGCATAGCCATGACGAATTTGTCGCATTGCTTCGCCTATGGCGATGGAAGATGATGAGCAAGCCGTACAGAAAGTCAGATCGGGACCTGTAAAGCCAAAATCTAATGCGACTTGAGATCCTGCGGCATTATTCATTGCCATGAGCACTGTGAATGGCTTTAGTCGTTTGGCATTTTCACGATATAGACGTATATAGCCCTCCTCAATGGAAGCTGCGCCACCCATTCCAGTACCTAAGTAAATCCCAATTCGCTCAAGGTCTTCTTTTTCTAAATCTAGGCCTGCATCGTTGATTGCTTGTTGACTAGCTACTACAGCAAACTGAGTGACGCGATCCATTGTGGCGGCTTTGTTTTTTACAAAATGGTCTAGTGGCTCAAAATCGTCGATGTACGCCGCAATTTTGCAATCAAGATCATCTGCAAAAGGAGCATTTATTTTCTTAACACCTGATTGTCCAGCCATTAAGTTTTGAAAAAACAATTTTGGATTGTTTCCAATCGGAGATAACACTCCAAGCCCAGTGACTGCTACGCATCTAAGGGACATTATTTCGCCTGTTCGGCGCGCAGACGATCAAGCAATTGAACTACGTCAGCAATTGTTTTTATATCGACTTCATCATTTGGCACTTTGATACCAAACTTTTCCTCAGCATCAAAAATAATATCGAATGTATCAAGTGAGTCAATTTCTAATGACTCAAAAGTCGCTTCCATGGTTATTTCTTCAATGGGCTTATCAAATTTGTTTGAGATGATTTCTTGTAAAGTTTTTAAAGTATCCAACCTTCACTCCTATTGTTTTATATTTTATTTGTTTCCGCGCTGCATGATTGAAAGAACTCACCTAAACGCTTTGCAACATCATTTCTTCTTTTGTCTAGCGTTAGCACATGATAAGTATCATCAATAAAAAAACTTTCTATCTTTTTTGAGGATATCCGTTTCGCTACTAAATGTGCATTTTCAATGCTAGCCATATCGTCTTCGGTAGCATGAATAATCAATGTTGGTGAAATCACTTTAGGAAGTACCTGGCGTGCGGCTCTGATTAAGCGCGTACTTTCTTTTACGGTGACTCCTGGCGTGCTAAAAATACCCACTTTTTCAGATGCAAGTGCATCGCGATTCTCGAGCACAGCATGCACTAGGGCTCTAGTTCTTTCGCATTTTATACCATAAGGAGGCTCTTCGTCCCATGACATAAAATATCTAAGTGGTGAGTTGAGTACAATAGGCAGTAAAATTTTACGTTTTAAGCGTGGCATATTCCAGCCATCGTAAAAGAAAGTGGTTGATAGTAATCCTATGCCATCTACACGCTCTCCCTTCTCTGCTGCCAATTGGATTGCTATCAATGCGCCCATGGATAAGCCAGACACAAACACGCGTTTGTGTTCCTTTTTGAGCGCTTCAAAAGCCACTGCCATAGACTCATACCAGTCTTGCCATTTTGAACGCTTGAGATCTCCTACTGTGCCGCAGTGGCCCGCGAGTTGTGGACATGCCACACTGAAGCCTTGCTTAAGCAAGTTTTTAGCGATGTAGCGCATTTCAGCTGGTGTGCCAGTAAGGCCGTGGATGAGCAATACAGCATCTTCGCCGCTTTTATCGTAAAAGCCAGTTGAACCCAGACAATTTTGAATTTCTTGTGTCATGTAATCTTTATTTAATTAAATTTTTACTTAACTCGCCGAAATTAAATCGGGGCTTACGCCCCGATTTAAACTTCAATTACTCAGCGCCGCAGCGTTTGAGTAGTGATTCAAACAGCTTAATACCTAAGTCGATTTCTTCTTCTGAAATCAACAATGAAGGCGCTAGGGTAATCACGTTTTTCTCGTAGCCACCGATATCAAGCACGAGGCCGTATTGTCTGTCATCAATCATGATGTCGCCTTTTAGGCCCTCGTTAAACATGCGGTCTGCCAATGAGCGGCTTGCTGTGAAGCCGTCTTTTTCGCAAAGCTCGATACGAAGTGCTAAGCCCAAGCCGCTTACGTCGCCCACGCATTTCCAGCGTGATTTCAATTCTTGAATGCGTTTTAAAAAGTAAGCGCCACGGTCACGTACATGTGGCTCAAAATCTTTTTCAAGCGTCATGTTCATGACTTCAAGCGCCACTGCCGTTCCTAGAGGGTTAGAAGCAAATGTTGAGTGTGTTGAGCCAGGAGGGAATTTCTCTGGAGAGATTAATTCTTCACGTGCCCAGATGCCTGACAGTGGGTTCAAGCCGTTAGTAATGGCTTTACCGAATACAAAAATATCAGGAATGATGTCAAAGTTTTCCCATGACCAAAGCTTACCTGTTCGGTAAACGCCCATTTGAATTTCGTCAGCCACTAACAAGATGTTACGTTTCTTCAATGATTCTTGAAGTTTTTTCATGTAACCAGCTGGAGGGATGATGTAACCACCAGTCCCTTGCATAGGCTCAATATAGAAAGCGCCAAATTCACTTTGTTTGGCTTTCTCGTCCCAAATAGATTGGTATTCTGTGTCGAATAAATGCTCGAATTGTTTATGGCAGTAAGTGTCGCAAGTTTCTACTTTCATGTCGTATGGGCAACGGAAGCAGTATGGATACGGTACAAAATGCGCGCGGTCAGCAAAGTTACCGAAGCGACGTCGGTAGCGATAGCTAGAAGTAATCGCTGAGGCGCCAAGTGTACGGCCGTGGTAGCCGCCCATGAATGCGAACTGGTGTGTTTTGCCCGTGTGGTTACGTACCACTTTTAATGAGTCTTCAACCGCTTGCGCGCCACCTACGTTGAAGTGAACACGGCCTTTAACGCCGTATTTGTCTTCCATGTATTTACAGATGATTTCAGCTAAATCTACTTTTTCTTTATGAAGGTATTGGCTAGCAAGTTGAGGAAGTGTATCCACTTGATTGTGCAATACGTCAGCAATACGCTTGTTTTTGTAACCGAAGTTAACCGCTGAGTACCACATTTGCCAATCTAGATAAGGTGTTTTGTTTTCATCGAACAAAAAGCTGCCTTCGCAGTTTTCAAATACTTTTGGAGGGTCCGCGTAGTTAACGGTATCGCCATGTGAACAATATTTGTCGTTCTTTGCGAGGATTTCGATGATTTTTTTATCCATGTTTCGACTCTTTCAAGAAAAATTAAGCAGATAAAGTGTAATGGCTAATTTTTTGCGGCCATGTTTTGACCTTTGTTAATACATCAGCAAAGGTTTGGAATTTGAAGTGCGGAATATTATTGGTTTCGCAGTATTTAATCAGCGAGCCTTTTGCGAAGACAATGTCTGCTGACTTAGCCAAACATGCGTCTGATTTGCCATCCCCAATCAAAATCACTGGTTTTTCACCACCAGATAAGTCTTGGGCTACTTTACATTTACATACGCCATTCCCCGCATTGCAGTTTGGGTTTTTGTGCGGCCAGGACATATCAATGCCATCTGGCACAAAATGTAATTTATTCGCGTAAATAGGGAGTTCTGGGAATGCTGCGTTCTTCATGGCAACATGAATTGCATGGTCTAAGCCATCGCTCACAACGGCGACCTTAGCAAATTGACTTACGTGCTTGTGAAAAGGTAAAAAAGTGGCGTCTAGCTGAATGCTGCGGAAGAAGTTTTCTAGCGTCAAATGGTCAGCTTTCACCATTTGTAATTGTTTTTGCATACATTGAACGGCAGTAATATGGCCATCTAGCCATTCTTGTTCAATCTGTTTCCATGAAGGATCTGCAAACTTCTCAAGCATTGCATCCACGGTATCGCAGACTGATAAAGTGCCGTCAAAATCAACTACAAAAAGCATAATTCTGTCTTAGCTAAAATGAATACAATGATATTAAAGATGCTTCCTTACAAAAGCCTTACAAAAAGCAAGAAAAGTGCACGGACATATTGATATAATTCACCACTACAACCACAGGATGTTGTGGTTGATTGCATTACCCTTGATGTAAATGTAATTTTTTGCTGAATAAATGCTTGACTTGGTGTAATTATCCCCGTACAAAGCATATTGGGCGTTTTTACTTTGATCTTTTTTTGTTGGCGTAGCTGGCTTTAGTTCGTGAAGTACAAACTTTTGGGGCGCCTCCCCTTGTTTTAGTAAGGAAGTATGCAATGGCAACTGGTACCGTAAAATGGTTTAATGACTCTAAGGGCTTCGGCTTTATCACTCCTGATGAAGGTGGCGATGATCTTTTCGCTCACTTCTCTGCGATCGTAGATAGCGGCTATAAAAGCTTAAAAGAAAACGAACGTGTTAGCTTCGATGTGACTGACGGCCCTAAAGGCAAACAAGCATCAAACATTCAAAAGGCTTAATTGCTTTCAGTAGTGTTTAGCTACAAGTTTTAATTTAAACGGCTCGTTAATCGAGCCGTTTTTTTATGCACTATTTTTGGCTACTTAAAATAAGTGATTGGATTAAATATAATTGCCTTGGGTTCTGTATCTTCTTGAGTGTGAGGGCGGTAGCTTTTACGCAGGCATTACCAATAATTTAGAGGCTAGATTTAAAGCCCATGTTGATGGTCGTGGCGCTAAGTATACTAGAGCAAATCCTCCAGTCAGGATTTTGGCACATAAGTCTTATCCAGATAGGTCTGAAGCGAGCAAGGCTGAAGCGAAGCTTAAAGCGCTCCAAAGAGATAAAAAGTTAGCATTTTTTCAGCATTAATGCTGACTGATACAAATTTATTACAAAGCGACATATTCTTGTTACACAAAAATGATTAAATGCCTAGCATTAGCTTGTTTACATGAATAAGTTATCTCCTTGTATTACCCTCCAATGGTATTTAAACATACCATCTTCAATGACGAGATTCACATCTCGTCATTTTTTTGTCTAGCTTTTTGTTTCTTGTTTTTTCTAGTTGTGTCATAGGGGTAAAGCCACTCTTGGCTGGCGCTAAAATGACCATGAATTTTTCACATAACAAAGTTTCAGGAAGCTCTGGATGTAATCGTTACTCTTCAAGTTATTAGTCAAAATCTGAAAATATTAAGTTTTCCGAAGCTGCTGTCACTAAAATTTGGTGCGCTTTTCCAGATGCCGTTACGCGTCAAGAGGCTGCTTTTTTAAAACAGTTGCCTGAGGTTGAGGGCTATTCTGACGAGGGGAGTCGCCTGACATTTCAGCGGTTCAATGACCATGCAGCGCTAACGATTTCCAAAAAGTAATGCACTGACAAATCGATTGATCAATCAAACTGATAAAACATGGTTTATGGTTTGTGACTGGCATCGCTTTCCAGTAAAATGACAGATTAAAGCTGTTGTCCGTAATATCTAGAAAAAGTGTTTTCATGACCAAATATGTATTCGTTACAGGTGGTGTTGTTTCTTCATTAGGCAAGGGCATTGCAGCTGCATCGCTCGGTGCTATTCTTGAATCGCGTGGTATCAAAATTACCATGCTGAAACTTGACCCTTACATCAACGTTGACCCAGGCACGATGAGTCCATTTCAACATGGGGAGGTGTTTGTCACAGATGATGGTGCTGAAACCGATTTAGATTTGGGTCATTACGAACGCTTTATTAGCTCCCGCATGGGCAAACGCAACAACTTCACGACTGGTCAAATTTACGAGACTGTCATCAAAAAAGAACGTCGCGGTGAATACCTCGGTAAAACCGTTCAAGTGATTCCCCATATTACTGACGAAATCAAAACACATATCAAACGAGGCGCAGAAGGTGCTGAAGTGGCGATTGTTGAAGTTGGCGGGACAGTAGGTGATATAGAGTCATTACCGTTTTTAGAGGCGATTCGCCAAATGGGTTTTGAAGAAGGTCGCGAAAACACTTGCTACATCCATTTGACGTTGTTGCCTTGGATCCCAACCGCGGGCGAGCTCAAAACAAAACCAACGCAGCACTCTGTAAAAGAGTTACGCGAAATCGGCATTCAGCCAGACTTATTGTTATGCCGCTCAGACCGACCATTGCCTGAAGATGAACGCCATAAAATAGCGCTTTTTACTAATGTAGCCTCTGAAGCTGTTATTTCAGCGGTGGATGCTAGCTCGATTTATCAAATCCCAGGTTTATTGCATGCGCAAAAGATGGATGAAATCGTTTGTTGCAAATTAAATATCAAAGCAAAAGAAGCTGACCTTTCAAGCTGGGACAAAATTGTTAATGCTTCAGCAAACCCGAAACAAGAGGTGAATATTGCCTTTGTAGGTAAATATGTTGATTTGACTGAGTCATACAAATCACTCACAGAAGCCTTGATTCATGCTGGCATTCATACCCAATCAAAAGTACGCATCCATTATATGGATTCAGAAGATATCGAGCGTGATGGTACGGCATTACTTGAGCCTATGGATGCTATTTTGGTGCCAGGTGGTTTTGGTAAGCGCGGCACTGAAGGCAAAATGAAAGCTATTCAATTCGCACGAGAAAACAAAAAACCATATTTGGGCATCTGTTTGGGCATGCAATTGGCAGTCATTGAATATGCACGTAATGTAGCAAATCTTAAAGATGCGAACAGTACAGAATTTAATCCAGATAGCCCACATCCATTGGTCGGCCTGATTACGGAATGGCAAGATGCTGACGGTAAAGTTGAAGTGCGTTCAGAGGATTCTGACTTAGGCGGTACCATGCGTCTTGGCGCACAAAAATGCCCAATTGAAGCAGGCACATTAGCCGCTCAAATTTACGGCAAAGAAGTGAATGAGCGTCATCGCCATCGCTATGAAGTAAACAATCATTATGTTGAGCAATTAAAAGCCGCTGGTTTGGTGATTTCAGCACGCACGCCAACAGAGCAATTGTGTGAAATGGTGGAATTGCCACAAAACGATCACCCATGGTTTGTGGCTTGTCAGTTCCACCCTGAGTTCACATCAAACCCGCGCTCAGGTCATCCGCTATTTAAGTCTTACATTGAAGCTACATTGAAATACAAAGGGTCTAAATAATGAAATTATGCGGTTTTGATGTTGGCATCAAACATCCAATTTTCTTAATTGCAGGTCCATGTGTAATTGAGTCCGAGCAAATGGCGATTGATACCGCTGGTCAGCTCAAAGAAATCTGCGCAAGCGTTGGCATCCCGTTTATTTACAAGTCTTCATACGATAAAGCTAATCGTAGCTCTAATAAAACATTCCGTGGTTTTGGTATCACAGAAGGTTTGCGCATTTTGGATGAAGTGCGTCGCCAAATTGGCGTGCCGATTTTGACAGATGTGCATACCGAAGAGCAGGTTGCTGAAGTAGCCTCAGTGGCAGATGTGCTTCAAACGCCAGCATTTTTATGCCGCCAAACAGATTTTATTGCTGCCGTTGCAACTTGCGGTAAGCCTGTGAATATCAAAAAAGGCCAGTTTTTAGCGCCAGGTGATATGAAGCAAGTGGTGCAAAAAGCTAAAGAAGCTAACGGCGGTGCAGATACCATTATGGTGTGTGAGCGTGGCGCTTCATTTGGCTATAACACTTTGGTTTCAGATATGCGCGGCTTAGCCATTATGCGTGAGACGAACTGTCCTGTTGTATTTGATGCGACCCATTCTGTGCAGCAACCTGGTGGTCAGGGCGATAAGAGCGGTGGTCAACGTGAGCATGTACCGGTGTTGGCGCGTGCAGCTGTAGCAAGCGGCATTGCAGGACTATTCATGGAAACGCATCCAGACCCGTCTAAAGCATTGTCAGACGGTCCTAATGCATGGCCTTTGGCTAAGATGAAAGATTTGTTAGAAGTATTGATTGATTTAGATAAAGTGGTCAAAAAAGCTGGTTTTATTGAAAGTACTCTTTAAACAAAAGCTTTAATAAATAATTAGATTTATACCGAGGAAAAAAGCATGAGCGCAATTGTAGACATCATCGCCCGCGAGATTATGGATTCACGCGGCAATCCAACCATTGAAGCAGATGTATTGCTTGAGTCTGGCATTATTGGCCGTGCGGCTGTGCCTTCTGGCGCTTCAACTGGCACTAAAGAAGCGGTTGAGCTTCGTGATGGCGATAAGGAGCGCTATTTAGGTAAGGGCGTTTTGCAAGCGGTTGAGAACGTTAACACAGAAATATGTGAAGCAATTATCGGCTTGGATGCTGAAGACCAAAGCTTTATTGATGCAACATTGATTGAAGTGGATGGGACTGAAAACAAAGCGCGATTAGGTGCAAATGCAATCTTGGCGGTTTCTATGGCATGTGCACGCGCTGCGGCTGAAGAGTCAGGCTTGCCACTTTATCGCTACTTAGGCGGATCTGGCATGATGCAATTGCCAACCCCTATGATGAATATCATCAACGGTGGCGCACATGCTGCTAATAGTATTGATATTCAAGAGTTCATGATTATTCCAGCAGGTCTGTCCAGTTTCCGCGAAGCTTTACGTTGCGGCGCTGAAGTGTTTCATGCATTGAACAAAATTCTGCTCAAACAAGGCCTGGCAACTACAGTGGGCGACGAAGGTGGTTTTGCACCTGATTTGCCATCAAACGAATCTGCAATCCAATATATTTTAGAAGCAATTTCAGCGGCAGGTTACGAGCCAGGCCGTGACGTATTGTTAGGCTTGGATTGTGCAAGTTCTGAGTTCTACAAAGATGGTAAATACAATTTGGAATCAGAAGGCTTGCAATTGACTTCAGGTCAATTTGCTGACTATTTGAGCGCTTGGGTGGATAAATACCCTATCATCAGTATTGAAGATGGGATGAGCGAACATGACTGGGATGGTTGGAAGCTATTGACTGAACGCATGGGTAAAAATATTCAATTGGTGGGCGATGACTTGTTTGTGACTAACGCAAAAATCTTGCGTGAAGGTATCGCTAAAGGTGTTGCTAACTCTGTGCTCATTAAAGTTAACCAAATCGGAACATTGACTGAGACATTCGAAACCATTGAAACAGCAAAACGTGCTGGATATACCTCAGTGATTTCACATCGCTCTGGTGAAACTGAAGATACGACAATTGCTGATATTTCAGTGGCGACCAATGCCTTACAAATTAAGACAGGTTCGCTATCACGCTCTGAACGAATTGCGAAATACAACCAGTTGCTGCGCATTGAAGAAGAGCTTGGTGATGCAACAAGCTATGCTGGCATGGGCGCGTTTTACAATCTTAAGCGTTAGTAGCTAGATAAAACCCAACCATGAAAGCGCTGACGCTTATCTTTGTTATCCTGATTGCTGCGCTACAGTACCCCCTGTGGCTCAGCAAAAAGGGTAGTTGGCTCACTGTGTGGAATCTAAATCAGCAAATTTCACAGCAAAAAGACAAGAACGATGAGCTAAAAGCGCGCAACGCCAGTTTAGATGAAGAAGTGCGAGATCTAAAACAAGGTTATGCTGCGATTGAAGAGCGTGCCAGAAGTGAACTAGGCATGGTGAAACAAGATGAAGTGTTTATCCAAGTGTTAGATGCCAACAGTCTTGCCCCAAATAAACCAGCTACTTCATCGCCAGTGGCAGAAACTAAAGACCCAACCAAACACTAATTAAGCTGCTGCCTAATTAGTTAAGTGCGTAAGGCAGCGCTTTAAATTCTAGTTTTTTGCCTTTCCAGACTGGAAACTCATCAGTCAATTCTAAATTTTCCAAACGAATTTCAACCAGCGCATCAACACCGCCATTTGGTGATTTCGCAGCACGTACAATTTGGCCGATGGCTTCTTCATGGCCGACTAATTGAATAGTATCGCCTGCTTGCGGCATTTCTTCAGTATTGATATGGACAATCTGAGTGCGGCGCTTAACTTTGCCTAAGTAATGGGTGCGTGCAACGATTTCCTGGCCTGTATAACAGCCTTTTTTAAAGTTAATGCCATCTAGGGCGTCCAAGTTCACCATTTGCGGCACAAAGGCTTCTTGCGTGGCGGGAACGATTTCTGGGATGCCCGCTTGTATCTCTAAATAATCCCAAACGGACTTGCCGACTTTTGTGCTGTTAGCTGATAATGTGTTCCAGAGACGCTCGGCGTTTTCAGTATGGGTAAACACTTGATAACGCACCGAATCGCCAGCAAGTAGCAAGAGAGTCGCATCATCAAGTGTAATGAGTTGTTGGGGTGCTTGAGGCGCCGTGTTGAAAAGAGCAGTTAATGCACGTTCAGCATTCGGACCTGCAATACCAAAACACAATATATCTGTTGATTTGTCTGTAATCACTACTTTTGAGCGCATCACAAACATTTTGAGACGCTTCATGATAGGCTCGAGGATGCTGCGGGGCATTTGTAAGTGTAAATGGTCTGCATGAGCAAACGCTAAGAATAGTGCCAGTAAACGACCTTTGGGGCTGCAATAGCCGGCATATTGGCTAACGCTCCCATCTAGTTTTTTGACATCATTGGTCACTTGGCCTTGCAGAAAAGTCACAGCATCCTCACCGCTGATTTCCAAAAGCCCTAAGTGCGATAAACTTGTGATGATGTCGCCATTAGCGGCTGCGAGCTCATTGTGCGAGTCTCCAAAAGATTGCAATTCGCCATCTTGGAACACAGCACCTTGGGTACTTAGAAAATCATGCCATTGAGTCATATACTTGCTTTATAGAGATAAACCGATGAGTTATTATAAATGAAGCCTACATAATTAGCGCTAAAGCCATCATGCCTACTTGCTTATATCTTGGCAGTGGTGAGTTTTTTCGCTTTTTTGCTGTTAATGTGTCTGCCATTTACTTTGCAATGCAAAGCCACATTAATCTTGATAATTCTACTTGTGGTGGCTTATTCAGTAGCTCGTGATGCGCTATTAATCTTACCTTGGTCTGCCAATTCATTCGCGCTTAATAAAGACCATGACATTGTAATCACCCAAAATAATGGTAAAAACTTTGTGGTAAAAGTACTGCCAACTAGCCTATTGATGCCCCAATTAACATTGATGAATGTGCGTACTAAAGACCAGCATTAGACACGCAGTATAATTCTATTAGATGGTAGCGCAGATGCTTAAGAGGATCGTTTATGGCGAGTATGGTTGAAGAGGTCTAAAGAGGAGTTTTATCACAGACTACTGCGGATGAATTGCTATAAAAATCCACTTAAACATTTTTAAAAGTAGTTTGATATTAAGACTCTAAAGATTAACACTCTCCTGACTTAAGGAGTAATTTTTGCCCGACACCTTATCCCAGAATTTTTTCATATAGACTGAATCAAATCGGTTTACTAGAAATTTATCACCAAGAGCAGAAAGTTTTCCTGGCTTGAAAATATACTCAACCATCATCTCTCCAAAAACAGGTGCGTATTTAAATGCTTGACCAGATCCCAAGCAATGGAACAAGTTTGTTATTTTTGAATCTTGACCTAATATGAATCTCAAGTCAGGTGTAATGTCGAAATATGATTGGAAGCCTGATGAAAACACCGTGTTTTGAAGATCTTTGAATCTTTTATGCGCAATATCTTCATATAGTCGAATGTTTGAAAACCCCTGCATTTGATTGACCGGATTATTAATAAAATCAGCACCAATGATTGCCAAAGGGTTATCTGTAAATAATGTACTTGCCTCGTCAACGCCTCTTTTCCTTGGTTGATGCATATGAATTTCACCATTTCGCCAACTTCTAAAATACCCGCGATTAGCATAATCAGCAATTATGGGCATGCTTTTTTTATCAGTTAACAAGCTATTGAGCCAATTAACTACAAAAACAGGCTCAACGCCAACTGGAATTGTTAATCCCAAGTTTTGATAGAGCCTAGGACTCCAAGCGCCAGCGGCATTTACTACATTTTCTGTTTTTATGACACGGTTACTTAATACTACTTCAGTAATTTTATTATTATTCTTTCTAAAGCCCATTACTTCTTCATTTTCAAAATAAGAAGCGCCAGAGCTATTGATACCTTTGTAGAGAGCTTGTCTAACCTCTGAAGGATCTATCTGACAAGCATTTGGTTCATGATAAAAAACTTCATCATTGTGAAGATCTACATAGTCCGGACATATTTGACGGGCTTCATCGTATGGAATTTTTTTAAAAGCAATGGGAACTTCTTTTAATATTTCCGCCAATTTGTCCCATTTGGCATTTGTTGAGTCCTGATCTTTTTTTGCAATCCACAAGGCCCCGTTTTTTTCTACGTTGAACTCCGCATCCCAAATATTACCAATGTTAAACCACATCTCTGTGGATATTTTTGCTAGTGCAGCAGCATCGGGGTCTGCGTTAGCAGCTCTAACGATACCGGAGTGTTTTATAGACAAAGCACTACTGAGTAAATTTTTTTCAATTAAACAAACAGACTCTGGATTTAAATGGTTC